>NZ_LSJO01000195.1:0-5412 GCF_001556735.1 Sphingomonas sp. CCH9-F2
CAGCCGCACCCCCGCCTGCGCCGGGGTCAGCACGCCGGCCACCGCCAGGTCGATCGGCGCGGACGAGGTGAGCAGCCCCGATCGCGTCAGCCCGCGCACGGTCAGGTTGACCCGCCCCGTCGGCGGCGAAACGCCGCGCGCGGCGAGATCGAACGTCCCGCTGGCATTGCCGCCCAGCCCCAGCCCGGCATAGCCGATGTCGAGCACCGCCAACGGCAGGTTGCCGAGCTTGCCGGTCACCGCCATGTCGCCCTCGCCGAACCGACCCGCCAGCGTCGCCTCGCCCCCTGCGAAGGTCAGCCGCGTCGGCGACAGCACCCACGCATCGCCGTCGCGGCGCAGCACCGCGGGCGTCTCCAGCCGGATCGGGCGCTGCCCCAGCGTCCCCTGCGCGCGGACCGTCCAGCCGTCGGGGGCAAGCTGCGCCACGGTCTGGATCTGGAAGCCGACGCCGCGCGATCCGGCGATCGAGGCGCGCACCTCCCCCGTCTCGCCCACCAGCCGCACGTTGCCGGCGAAGCGCGCCAGCGACAGCGTCCCGTGGCGCAGGCCGGTGCCGGTCACCGTCGCCTCGGTCTTCGCCCCCGCCGGATCGAGCAACGTGGCGAAGTCGAGCGTCGCCTGCCGCACCGTCACGCCGGTGCCGACGCGCGCGCCGCGCGCGGCGATCCGTCCCGCGATCCGCTGCACATCGCCGACCGGCGCCAGATCCAGCGCGCCCGACAGCCCGCCGCCCGCGATCGCCATCCGCCCGCGGAACCCGCCCGGCACGATATCCAGCGCGCCGGTCGCGCGCGTCCCGCTGACGTCCAGCCGCGCGATGTCGATCCGCGCCTGCCCGCCGCCCGGCGGAAGCACGATCTGCCCCGCGGCCGTGAACGGCCCCAGCCGCGATCCGCCGCCCGCCACGACGGCGAAGCCGGCCGGGTTCGGGTCCAGATGCGCCCGCACGTCGCGCAAACCCAGCGTGTCGTTGGGTCGCTGGAAGATCAGGTCGATCGTCGGCTTTTCGATCCGCCCGTCCAGCACCAGTTGCACCGGGCCATAGCTGCGCTGGCGCCCGGCGCCCTCGAAATGGAACGTGCCGTCGCGGCGGCGATAGCCGTTGCCGGTCAGGCGGATATCGGGCGCGGTCAGCGTCAGCGCGGTGAAATGCAGGATGCCGTCGGGGGTCCGCTCCAGCCCGGTCTCGATCCGCGGCAACCCGCCCGCCAGCGAGCGGAAGAACGCATTGTCCAGCCGCACCATCTGCGCGGTGCCGCGCCCGACCACGCGCGTCCCCTTGCGCCCCGCGCCGGGGACGACGCGCAACCGCGACTGGACGTCGACCACGCCCAGTCCGGGGATCAGATAGCGGCCCAGCGCGCCGGTGAGGCCGACGTCATATTCGCCGGTGCGCAGATCGACCTGCAACCCGACACGCCCGGTCAGTTTGTCGGATCGCAGCGCCAGGTCGTCGCCGGTCACCATCCGCGACGTCACACGCAGCACGCCGTCCAGCGACAGGTTGCGCAATATGCCCCCCGCCACGTCACCCACCCCGGTGACGCGCGCGGCGGTGAAGCGCACCGGCACCGCCACCGGGCTGTTCGACCAGCGCCCGCGCCCCGCCGCGCGCGCCTGTTCGAACCCGGTGTTGTCGAAGGCGAAGCGCGGCGCGGTGATGCGATAGTCGAAGCGGAACGCGCGGAAATTGCCGTCCAGGATCGCGCGCAGGCGCATGTCGGTGGCGCGCATGTTGCGGAACAGCGCCTCCGGGCGCAGCAGTCGCGCCTCCAGCTTGACGTTGCCGAACGCGCTCTTCGCCAGATCGACGACGCCGCGCGCCTCGACCGCCAGCGCGGCGGACCGCAGCGACAATTGCCCGTCCAGCCGCCGGTTCGCGAAGGTCGCGCCGCCGTTCACCGTGACGCGCGGCGCGGTCAGCGACTTCAGCTTGCCCTTGGCGATCCGCTGCGGTTCCAGCGTGCCGACCAAGGTATAGTCGCCGCTGCGGTTCGACAGCGCCAGATCGGCGATCCGCGTCGTCCCCACCTGCGCCACCGCGCGCCCCTGCCACGCGCGCCAGCCGCCGTCTCCGCCGACGTCCAGCGCCACCGCCTCGCCCGCGCCGGTGATCCGCGACAGCAGGCCACCGGCGATGCCGCGCGCCTGCGCGTCGATATCGAACCGCCCGTCGTCGGGACGCGAATCGATCCGCAGCGCCAGCGTGTCGCTGCCCGCGATCGCCCCGGCGAGGCGAACCACCGCATGGCCGTCCCGAATGTCGGCGGCGCCGCGCACGCGCCCGCTGCGCGCCACGCCGGTGACGCCGCGCCCCAGCACCAGCCGGTCGATCGCCAGCCGCCCGATGACGATGTCGAACCGCGGCAGGATCGGCCCGCTGCGCCCGGTATCGCGCGTCTTCGGCAGCCGCACCAGCACCGCCAGCGGCACATCGAGGCTGCGGATCTCCAGCCGGTCGTCCCACCACGCCCATGGCCGCCAGTCGAGCGCGGCGCGCGGGATCGTCAGCACCAGCCCCTGCGGATCGTACATCCGCACGTCGACCAGCTGCGCACGGCCGTACAGCGATCCGTCGATCCGCCCGACGCGGAACCGCAGCCCGTTGGCGGGCGCCAGCGCGTTGATCCGGTCGGCGACCAGCCGGTGCCCGACATCGGTGTCGATGCCGATGCCGATCGCGACGACCAGTGCCGCGAGCGCCGCGACGATCGCCAGCGCGATCCGCCCCCCATGGCGCAGCGCGCGCCTCAAAACGCCTGCCCCAGCGACACGTACACCGCGATCCGGCTGTCGCCGGGCTGCGGGTTCAGCGGGGTGCCGACGTCGACGCGGATCGGGCCGAAGCTGGAATAATAGCGCACGCCCAGCCCCGCGCCGTAGCGGAAGCCGCTGAAATCGGGCGCACCGCCGGTGTAGATGTTGCCGCCGTCCAGGAACGGCACCACGCCGAAATTGCCGAACGCCTTCACCCGCGCCTCGATCGCGAATTCGGCCAGGCTGCGCCCGCCGATCGGATCGTTGTTGGGATCGCGCGGGCCGATCGACTGGAAGCCGTAGCCGCGCACCGACGCGCCGCCGCCGGCGTAGAAGCGCCGCGACGGCGCGATCTGGTCGCGCGGTGCGCCCAGGATCGTACCCAGCCGGATCCGCCCGGCCAGAATCGCGCGGCTGGTCAGTGGCTGGTACGCGCTGGCGTCGACCTGCACGCGGGTATAGCCGAACACCGATCCCTGCAGCGACAGTTCGGGGCTGGCACGCCCCGACAGCCGGAAACCGCGCGTCGGGTTCAGCAGATCGTCCGACCCGTCGTAACCCAGGCTGGTCGGCAAAGCGCCGATCAGGAAGGTGCGCCGCCGCGGCTGCCCGGTCGAGGCGTCCACGTCGCGCTCGTCGGTCGCCACCAGCTCGCCGCCCAGCGACCAGGTCCACGCCTTCTGGAAGAAGATCGTCGTCTGCTGTTCCAGCGTCGCCGACAGAGACAGCGTGTTCGCTTCATAGGCATCGCGCAGCAGGTGCGCGATCGCGAACTGGCCGGTCAGCACCCGGTCGCGCCCGCGGAAGTTGTTGCGGCGATAGGTGATCTGGCCCAGCTGCTCGCCGGTGCCCAGCACGCCGCGCAGCGTCAGCGCGCCTTCGGGCGGGAACAGGTTGCGGTGCGTCCAGCTGACCTCCGCGCGCGCGCCCTCGCCGGTGCCATAGCCCAGCTCGCCCGCGACGGTGCGCGGCGGCGCGGGCGACAGGCGGACGGCGATATCGACCGTGTCGGGCGCCTTGCCGGGCACCGGCGTCACGTCCGCGGTGGCGACCAGCCCGGTCTGGATCAGCGCGCGGCGCAGGTCGTCGACCTGCGATGCCTCATAGGGCTGGCCGGGGCGGAAGCGCGCGATCTCCTGCACGTGCGCGGCGTCGAACACGCGGTTGTTCGCATTGGCGGTGATCGTGCCGAAACGGCGGGCGGTGCCCGGCGCGACGTCCAGCTGCAGCGTCGCGGTGCGCGCCGCGCGATCGACCACCACGTCCGGCTCGCCCACCGTCGCAAATGGGAACCCCTCCTCTCCGGCACGAACGCGCAGATTCGCGGTCGCCTCGGCGACGGCATCGGCGTTGACGGCATCGCCCGCCCCCACCGCGAACGCCTTGTCCAGCGCGTCCGCCTTCGCCCCCGCCTGCTCCACCCCCGCCAGCGTGACGCCCGAAAAGCGGTACAGCGCGCCCGGCACCGCGGTCAGGACGATCACCGGGCGACGCTCGGCGGCCTCCACGCCCGTCGTCACCACCGCGTCGTAATAGCCCTCGCCCTTCAGCAGCGTCAGCAGCAGTTCGGCGTCCTGCCGGGCGCGCCGGTCGAGCTGCGCGGCGTTCGCTTCCTTGCCGTCATTGCCCGCCAGCACCGACAATTCGCGGAACCGGTCGCGCAGCAGCGGCGATGCGACGCCGTCGATCCCGTCGATCCGCCAGTCGTAGCGCGTGCTCGCCGCCACCGCGCGCTGTGTGGCGACGGGGGCGGATGCGGCCGGCTGTACCGGCAGATCGGGCCAGTCGACGCCGATATCGGGCAGCGGCGCCAGCGGCGAATCGGGGTCGATCTCCATCCCGCCGGCCGTCGCCGGGGGTGACGACAGCAGCGACGACGACGGGGCCGCCGCGGGCACCTGTGCCGCAGCGGCGCATCCCACGATCGTCAGATTTGCGATCATCATGCCGGTCGTGACGCGCAGCACCGCGCCACGCCGCCCCGCGTCCGGCTCCATTACCCTCGTCTAGCCGGTGGCGCGGGCCAGCAGAAGGGGCCAAAACCGCCCCCGCCGGCGCAAGGGCGCGCCGCCGGCACGCCCCACCGCGTCGCCTCGGTTCGACAGCGCACTGGCGCGGGGCCGCGCGCCATGCCATCTGGGCGCGGTCATGGCCCGTCCCCCTTACCGCACCCCCGCCGCCGGCGGCATCTTCGTCGCGCTGGGCGCGCTGTTCGGCACGGTCGGGGGGCTGGTCGCGCGGCAACCGTCAATCGGCTTCCTCACCGGGCTGGCGATCGGATCGGCGATCGCGGTCGCGATGTGGTGGCGCAACGCGCGGCTGTAGGTCCGGCTACAGATCGCGCAGCAGCAGCCGCGCCCGCCCGATCACGGTCACCTCCGCCGCCGGACGGACCCGCACGGGATAGGCGGCGTTGTCGCTGACGATCTCGACCATCGCACCCGCGCGCCGCACCCGCTTCACCGCCACGCCGTCGTCGCTACGGATCACGAACACCGCGCCGCCCGGCGGCACCGTGCGGTCGCTCTCGTTCACCAGCAAGCGGTCGCCGTCCCATAGCGTCGGCACCATCGAATCGCCCGCGACGGTGATCAGCGACGCCTGACCTGGCGCCACGCCGCGCGCGTTGCTGCGCACGCACGGCGTGGCGCC
>NZ_LSJO01000196.1:0-4124 GCF_001556735.1 Sphingomonas sp. CCH9-F2
CATGGGGGCAGGGGCTGGCGCGCGCGGTGGTGCGCGCCGCCGCGGCCTGGGCGGGCGGACAGGGATGGGCGCCGCAATATCGCTGTCAGACCGACAATGCGGCATCGCTGGCGCTGGCGCGATCGAGCGGCTTCGTGCGGTTCGGGACGTGGGAAGTGGCGATCGACGACTGACGCGGCGTGCCGTCGTCAGCGGTGCAGGCCGTTGGCGCGGTAGAAGGCGTCGACGCATGCGGGCGTGTCGAGGCGGATGACCGGCAGCGCCAGCGTATCGGCCATGCGGGCATAGCGGCGGCGGTTGGCGCGGGTGGTGATCGCGATATGGCGGAGCATCGCGGCCTTCACGCTGTCGCGCCCGCCCGCCAGCCCGCCGGCGCGGTCGCGTTCGAACCAGCACCGCCGCAGATAGCGCCACAGGCTGCGCGGCGTCGAGAGATCGAGCAGGATCAGCCCGGTCGCGCGATCGAGCCGTGCGGGCAGCAGGCGGGTGTAATTGCCGTCGATCACCCAGCGATCGCCGCGGATCGCGGCATCGTGCAGCGCGGCGAACGCCGCCGCGGGGCGCGGCACCCAATCGGTATCGGGCAGGTGATGCAACCGGTCGAGATGGACCGCCGGCAGCCCGCGCGCCCGCGCGATCGACTGCGCCAGCGTCGACTTCCCGCTGTTCGACGGACCCATGATGATGATCCGCGGCCCCAGATCGTCGAGCGTCATCGCCGTGTCCTCCGGGCGAAGCCGCCTAATATCCGCGTCGCCGTGCCGCAAGCGGTCCCAATGCGGGACAGATGGGGCAAGCTTCCTAACGCTATCTTCACCTCTGCCGCCCATATCCGCGGCAGGTGGCACTGCGCCCGGCGGGTGCGGTGTGCGCGGAGGAGATCGTGATGCGTTTCGCCGGTGGTTCCAGGACCATGCTGACCCTGTCGACGGGAGCGATGCTGCTGGCGTCGTGCGCGGGTGCGGGGGGACGCCCCGAACTGCCGCCCGCCAGCTTCGTCGCGGCCAAGGAGCAGCCGGGCGAGGAATATGTCATCGGGCCGCTCGATTCGCTCAACATCTTCGTGTGGCGCAACCCGGAGCTGTCGGCCAAGGTGCAGGTGCGCCCCGACGGCCGCATCACCACGCCGCTGATCGCGGACATGCCGGCGGTGGGCAAGACCCCGTCGATGCTGGCCGCCGACATGAAGCTGGCGCTGGGCGAATATGTCCAGAACCCGATCGTGTCGGTGATCGTCGACAGCTTCTCCGGCACGTACAGCCAGCAGGTGCGGATCGTCGGCGCGACGCAGAAGCCCGCCAGCCTGCCGTACCGCGCCAACATGACGCTGCTGGACGCGATGATCGCGGTCGGCGGGCTGGGCGAATATGCCGCCGGCAACAAGGCGCGGCTGATCCGCTACGACCGCGCGACCGGCAAGCAGCGCGAATTCGCGCTGAAGATCAGCCGGCTGCTGAAGGACGGCGACGCCAGCGCCAATGTGAAGCTGGAACCGGGCGATGTCATCATCATCCCCGAGAGCATGTTCTAAAGGCCGTGGGCGGGATCATCGAAGAGATCAGGATCGCACTCCATGCGATCTGGACGCGCCGCTGGCTGGGGCTGGCGGTGGCGTGGGCGGTGTGCATCGCCGGCTGGCTGGTCGTCAGCCAGATGCCGAGCAAATACGAATCGCACGCGCGCGTGTTCGTCCAGCTGAACAACGTGCTGCCCGCCGGGGTCGACCCGTCGCAAGCAAGCGATGCGGCGCGCGACGTCGATACCGTGCGCCAGACGCTGACCAGCGCGGTCAGCCTGGAGAAGGTGGTGCGCGGCACCGACCTGGCGCAGACGGTGTCGAGCGACCGCGACGTCGCCGATCGCGTCGGTGGTTTGCAGAATGCGATCAAGATCGTCGCGCAGCAGGACAATCTGTTCGAGATCACGACCACCGCCGCGACCCCGCGGCTGGCGACGCAGATCACGCAGAAGCTGATCGACCTGTTCGTCGAGACCAACCTGTCCGAGGACCGGAACCAGAGCAGCCAGGCGATCACCTTCCTGGACGGGCAGCTCGACGCGCTGGGGCGCAAGCTGCAGGATGCCGAGGGCAAGCGCGCCGATTTCCAGAACCGTTATTTGGGCGCCTTGCCCGGCACCGGATCAATCGCCGACCGGATCGGCGCGGCGCGCACGCAGATGAGCCAGGTCGACGGCGATCTGGCCGCCGCGCAATCCAGCCTGGCGGCGATTTCGGGGCAGATGGCGGGGACGCAGCGCAGCGTGCCCGGCGGCGGCGGGATCGCCCCCGGCGTCGGCCCGGCGCGCGCGCGGCTGGCCCTGGTGCAGGGGCAGCTGGCCGATGCGCGCGCGCGCGGCTTTACCGACAGCCACCCCGACGTCGTCGCGCTGAAGCAGCAGCTGGCGCAGGCGCAGGCGGCGGCGCGCAACGAGCCGGTGGCGGCCGGCGCGGACGGCAGCGTGCCGAACCCGGCGTATCTGTCGCTTCAGGCGATGCTGGCGGACAAGCAGTCCGCGGTCGCCGCGTTGCAGATGCGCAAGCGGCAGTTGCAGGGCGATCTGGACCTGCTCAATTCCAAGCTGGCCGGCGACCCGGAAGTGGCCGCCGAACAGGGCGATATCGACCGCAATTACGACGTCCTCAAACAGCAGTACGACCAGCTGCTCGCGCAGCGCGAACAGGTGAAGCTGCGCAGCAGCGCGCAGTCGCAG
This sequence comes from Sphingomonas sp. CCH9-F2, assembly GCF_001556735.1. Taxonomy (NCBI): domain Bacteria; kingdom Pseudomonadati; phylum Pseudomonadota; class Alphaproteobacteria; order Sphingomonadales; family Sphingomonadaceae; genus Sphingomonas; species Sphingomonas sp. CCH9-F2. The sequence continues at coordinate 2,713 of NZ_LSJO01000196.1, forward strand.
ACCGATGCGGTGAAGTTCAGCGTGATCGATCCGCCGACCGTGCCGCGCACGCCGACCGCGCCGAACCGGCCGCTGTTGCTGACCGGAGTGCTGCTGGCGGGGCTGGCGGCGGGGATCGGCGCGGCGTTCGCGATCGGGCGCGTGCAGGCGACCTTCGCCACCGCGCAGCGGCTGGAGAAGGCGACCGGCATTGCCGTGATCGGATCGATCGGCGAGATGGTGACGCGCGCCCAGGCGGAGCGGCGGCGGCGCCAGCTGACGTGGTTCGCGGGCGGCGCGGCGGGTCTGGCGGTCGCCTATGTCGCGCTGCTGGGGGTGGAAATGCTTCAGCGGGGAATGGCGGCATGAGCGCGCGGCCCGAATCGCTGATCGAGCGCGCGGCGCGCGTCTATGACTTCAACGCGCATCTGCGCGGGCGCGCCGAAGCGCCGGTCGAGCCCATTGCCGCCGAGGAGCCGGCGCCCGTGCCGGTACGGGACGTGCCCGGGCCGGCACCGGCACCGGCACCGGTCGGCACGCTGGCGGCGATCCCGGCGGAATTCCTGTCGGACAGCGACGACGACGGACTGGACGAATGGATCGCCCCGCCCAGCGACGTGGCGATGATCGACCGCACGATGCTGGCCGAGATGGGGATGCTGGTGCCCGGCGCACCGGTGGGGGCGCTGGCGGAGGAATTCCGGCTGGTGAAGCGCCAGCTGCTGCTGACGGCGCGGGTTGTCGCCGAAGGGCCGCTGCGGCAGCGCGCGCGCACGATCCTGGTCGGATCGGGCAAGCCGGGCGAGGGCAAGACGTTCTGCGCGATCAACCTGGCGATCAGCCTGGCGGCCGAGCGCGACGTCGAGATCCTGCTGGTGGACGCCGACTTCGCCAAGCCCGACGTGCTGGCGCGGCTGGGCGTGGACGGCGAGCATACCGGATTGCTCGACATCCTGGCCGATCCGCGGATCGACCCGGAGGCGTGCGTGATCCGCACCGACGTGCCGCAGCTGTCGCTGCTGGCGGCGGGCAAGCGCAGCCATTCGGATACCGAATTGCTCGCCTCGGCCCGCACCGGCGAGGTGCTCGACCGGCTGCTGGCGGCGAACCCGAAGCGGATCATCGTGTTCGATTCGCCGCCGGCGCTGGCGGCGTCGCCGGCATCGGTGCTGGCGCTGCTGGTCGGTCAGGTGATGCTGGTGGTGCGGGCCGACCGCACGACCGAGGGTGACGTGCAGGAAGCGGTGCAGCTGCTGGACGGATGCGACGAAATCCACCTGGTGCTGAACGCGGTATCCTACGAACCGGGACGCGGGCGGTTCGGCAGCTATTACGGGCGGGGGGAGTGATGCGGGGGGCGTATATCGCGGCCGCGGCGCTGGCGCTGCTGGCCCCGGCGGGTGTCGCGGCGCAGGCGCCGGGCGATGCCGGTG
>NZ_LSJO01000197.1:0-221 GCF_001556735.1 Sphingomonas sp. CCH9-F2
GAGGGCGGCACCGTCACGATCAACACGGCCGAGGAGCCGGCGGTCGCCGCTGCGCCCGTCGCCGCCGACCCCGTGATCGAGGCCGCACCCGAACCCGTGGTGCCCGAGCCGGTTGCCGCGCCTGCACCTGCGCCGGCACCGGCGCCCGCGCCCGCGCCCGCCCCGGTCGCGGTGGCAGCGCCCAAGCCCGTCGCCGCCGCCCCTAAGCCGGCGCCCGCCCC
>NZ_LSJO01000198.1:0-1295 GCF_001556735.1 Sphingomonas sp. CCH9-F2
GTCGGGGCGGCAGCGGGCGCGGCCTGCGCGGCGGCGAGCGCGGGTGCGCCGGCCAGCAGCGTGCCGCCCAACGACAAGGCAAGGAGCAGGGACTTGTTCACGGTCGATCCTTCCGAAAAGGGGTTCGACGGCGGCCGATTAGGGGGATGCCGCCGTCGATGGCCCTTCGTACTCGCGGCCTGTCGTCCACCTGTGTCGCGGTAACCCCGAAAGTGTCGCGAAATGTATCAGCCGAAGATAACCACCGACTGCATCTGCTCCGCGACCTTCTCCCCCCGCGCGTTCCACACCCCCATCACCTGCGACGAACTGCCGCCGCGCGCGTAATCGGCGTCGGAACGCAGCAGCCACCAGCCGTCGTCGGTAGCGGGCGTCGGGCCGAGGATGTTGAGCATCCAGGTCAGCGAGCTCATCGGCACGTTCTTGCCCAGGATGCGCAGCGCCGCCGGGGGCAGGCAGTCGGCGATCGCGACCAGCTCCACCATCGGATCGATGCCGTCGCGATCGTTCAGCCGCGTCCAGCGCAGCCATTCCGCGGGCTTCAACGCGGGGCCTTCGCGCCGGTCGAGGAATTCGAACTGCTGGGTGAAGGCGACGTGCGGATTGCCCCTGAACGTGGTGTCGCCGGAGCCGGGGCGCGGGAAGTCGGGGGCGGGGGTGTCCTCATGGTCGATCTGGCTATCCACCGCGCGCATGAACACGAAGGTGCAGCGCAGGCCCAGTCCCGCCTCGCTTTCCACATTCGCCTCGATGAAGGCGGCGTTCTTGCCGCGGCGCAGGCGGCGGGTGGTGACGGTCACCGGGCCGGCGAGCGGACCGATGAAGCTGACCTGGGCCGAGCGAAGCGGCGGCAAATCGGTGTCGGAACGCATCGCGCAATGAAGCGCGATCGCGCTCGACAGCCCGCCATAAGCGGTGCGCCCCTGCAACCAGTTGTCGGGGATGATGCCGCGCCAGCTGGCGCCGTCGTCCTGCGGCTCCAGCGCCGCCAGCACGTCTTTCAGGTTCATGTGGTGCCCCTTTTTTCGTCAGGCGAATTCGCCGGCGGCCAGCCGGTCGCGCAACTCGCGCTTCAGCACCTTGCCGATCGCGCTGCGCGGCAGCTCGTCGGTGGCATGGAGCGCCGACAGCCGCTGCGTCTTGCCCAGTTTCGCGTTGGTGTCCGCCAGGACGGTCGCCGCATCGGCGGTGGTGCCCGCGCGCGGGACGTAGAAGCCGACCGGCGTCTCGCCCCATTGCTCGCTCGGCACGCCGACGACGGTGCCGTCCGCGACCGCGGGATGCTGCGCCAGCAC
>NZ_LSJO01000199.1:0-964 GCF_001556735.1 Sphingomonas sp. CCH9-F2
GCAGGCCGAACGGCCGCCCGCTCCACCCGCCGGCCAAGGCCACCCGGTCGCCCGCACGGCGCAGCAGCGCAGTGGTGCGGGTCGTCGCGAGCGCCTCCGCGGCATAGGCATAGCCCCGCGCCTGGTCGATCGCGACCGCATTGGCCGCCAGCCGCGTCGCCAGCCGCACCTTTTCCAGCGCGGTCGCGGCCATCACCGCGATCACCGCCACCAGCAGCAGCACGGTCAGCAGGGCCGCGCCCCGCTCGCGCTCACGACGCCGCACCGGCCTGCCTTGGCGTGGGGGATGGTCGCGGCGCCGGCGTTCCGGCGCGCGGCGCGCCGGTGCCGACCAGGAACACCATCCGATAGGTCGCGCCGCCCTCGCGCTCCAGCGTCATCTCGGCGGCCTGCGGCAGCGCGGCGCGGTCGTTGCCCTGCCAGCTGTCGGTCCACGCGCCCTGATAGCGAAACCGCCAGCGCACCCATTTGACGCGATCGAGCAGCAGCGCGGCGGGCAGCGGCGCGGCGCCATCCAGCTCGGGATAGGCGATCCGCTCCAGCCCGCCAGCATTCAGCCGATATTCCACCTTCTGCAACGTCGGGCGCGCGACCTCGTCCGGGTTGCTCCATCCGGCACGCACCAGCCGCAGCGCGGGGTCGAAGCCGCTGCCGCCGGTCATCGCCGGCAGCAGCGTCCCCACCACGTCGCGCGTGGGCCGGTCCTGCGCCTGCGCCAGATCGGCGGTCAGGATCGACGCGGTACGGTTGAGCGCGCCCGCATCGTCGAGCGCCGCCCCGCCCGCCCGCTGCGCCTTCACGCTGAACGACAGCAGCGCCACCCCCGCCGCCGCGATCATCCCGAAGATCATCAGCGCGATCATCACCTCGACCAGCGTGAAGCCGTGTTCGGCGGAACGCTCAAAAGAACCGAAGCCGTGTTCGGCGGAACGCTCAAAAGAACCGAAGCCGTGTTCGGCGGAAC
>NZ_LSJO01000002.1:0-1073 GCF_001556735.1 Sphingomonas sp. CCH9-F2
GGTCCAGCGTCACGCGCCACCCCTCCACCGCCGCGCGCGTCACGCGCCACAGCGCGCCGTCGCTTCGCACCGCCGTGCCCGGCGCGATCGCGATCGCGGTCGCGTCCAGGACCGCCTTGCGCGACCGCCGCGACCGTTCGCGCTCGCGGATCAGGTCGTCGGCGACCTGCCGCGCGCGGGCCGCCTCCAGCGCGACCGGCAGCTCGATCGCCTCCTCGCGCCAGCCGCCGCCGGTGCCGAGCGCCCGTTGCACGCCGATCTGGTAATCGCGCGCCGGGTCGTAATGCGACAGCGAAAGCGCGGCGGGCACCGCCTCCACCGGCAGGCGCGCCTCGCGCAGCGTCGCATCGGGGTCCAGCACCAGCGGCGCGCCGGTCGCGCGGCCGATCCGCGTCGCCGCGCCGTCGGGCACCATCCACGCACCCGTCATCGTCGCCAGCGCCGCCACCGCACCCGCCACGCTGTCGCCGCTGGCGGCATAGCCCGCGACCGGATCGTCCGGCCCCGCGCCGACGATCGCGCCCTCGCCCAGCGCGCGCATCACGTCGCCGGCGCGCGGCGGGGTGGCATCGCCGATCACCTCGAAGGTGAGCGAGGGGATGCGGTTGCCGAAATCGGCCAGTTGCAGCGCCTCGAACACCGCATAGGCGATGCCGCGATGCGCCGGCGCGTCGGCCTCATGGCTGGCGATCAGCGGGTCGGGCGCCTGATCCTCGCTACCGTGATGCAGGCGAAAGCCGGTCTGCGTCTTCCAGTCGCCCGCCGCCCCGCGCAGCAGCTTGCCGTCGGCCCAGATCCGCCCCACCCCGGCGATCCGCCGCGCCGACAGCGCGACCGCGAAGGAGGCGGCATAGCTGTAACTGGTCGTGACCGGCTGCCCCTTGCCCGCGCGACCGTCCTGCCGCGTCTCGATCAGGTCGGTCGACCAGATCACGCATCCCGCGACGCGCATCGTCCCGAACACCCTGGGGATGGCGGTGCCGTAGGAGGAGGTCTGCACCTTCAGGTCGGTCAGCCGCGGCCCCTGCCGCCCGCGCGGCGCGAGCACCGCCCGGTCGACCCGCTGTCCCAGC
>NZ_LSJO01000020.1:0-3107 GCF_001556735.1 Sphingomonas sp. CCH9-F2
GCCTGGAGGTGTACAAGAGCGCGCAGGCGGACATTCCCGAAGGCGGGATCGGCGGCACGATCAACGTCCACAGCCGGATGCCGCTGGACCTGCCGTCGGGCACGTTCAACCTGACCGCGCAGGGCGTCTACAACGACCTGTCCGACAAGTGGAAGCCGCAGGTGTCGGGCGTGGCGAGCTGGAAGAACAAGGCCGGGACGCTGGGCGTGCTCGCCGCCGGCTTCTACGAAGCGCGCGCGTTCCGCCGCGACGGGCAGGAGTTCCTCGGCTATGCCACGCAGGAGGACTTCGCCGGCAGCGGCGCCGACGTCGTCTATCCGGCGTTGATCGGCAATGCCTATTTCACGCAGGAGCGTATCCGCAAGGGCGGGACCGTCACCGTCCAGTTCAAGCCGACCGACCGGCTGGAGCTGACCGCGACCGGCCTGTACACGCGGATGAGCGCCAATAACGTCAACGTGAACAGCATGGCGTGGACCAGCAAGCTCGTGACGGAGAATTCCACGCCGGGGACGCCGGGCTATTCGCTGGGCCAGTATACCACCAAGGATTATGGCGGGATCACCTACCTCACCTCCGCCGCCTGGGGGGCGAACGGTGCGGGCGGACAGCCGGCGTTCGGGCGCGTGCAGGACGATATCTTCCGCAGCGCTTTCTCCTCGACCTGGAACGGCACACTGGAGGCCAAGTGGAACCCGGCCGACGACCTGACCGTCCACGCCAACATCGGCTATACCGAGGGGCGTGGCGAAACCAGCAAGGAGCGGGCCTGGGAAAGCTATTGGCAGACCGGCATGAGCTACGCGATCGCGGGCAAGGGCGCGACGATCAGCTATCCCGGCCTGCCGACCGATCCGACGTCGGCGGCCTATCTGAAGAACTATTTCAGCGGGACGTGGGGCGGCTCGACGATCTCGCCCGACACGGAATTCTACACCCAGGCCGACCTGGAGCAGCAGTATCCCGACTCGAGCTGGCTACGCTCGATCAAGACCGGTGCGCGCTTCACCAGCCACAAGCGCGCGGTCAACGCCACCGGCATCCTGTGGGCGGGTAACGAAACGCCGGCGGTCGACCCGCAGAACGGCGCGTCGAACACCAACCAGATCGGGCTGTTCGACGTCTATGCCGGCGCGACCACCCCGGCGGACTTCAACCGCCGGATCGGCGCGGCGACTCGCTATTCGCTGGCCGACCTGGGCAAGGTGGAGGCGATCCTGAACACCCGGGGGGGCGTCAGCGAGGCTTTCTACCCGCCGTCGAGCTTCTCGGTGAAGGAGGACGATGCGGCCTTCTACGCGATGGCGAAGGTCGGCAACGACCGCAACTGGCGCGGCAACATCGGCCTGCGCAGCATCCACACCGACATCAGCACGCTGCAATATTCGCCCAACGTCACGCCGACGATCATCAACAAGTTCGGCGAGTTCGGCGCGGTGAACGACGGGCGGTCGTACTGGGACGTGCTGCCGAGCGCCAACCTGACCTATAATGCGACCGACAAGCTGCTGCTGCGCGCGGCGGTGGCGAAGGTGATGTCGCGGCCGGGCTATGCGCAGCTGGCCGGCGCCTTCTCGCTCGACGATCTCAGCCTGTCGGGCAGCGCGGGGGGCAATCCGCGGCTCGACCCGTTCCGCGCGTGGCAATTCAACCTGGCGGCGGAATTCTATTACGGGCCGCAGGCGCTGTTCTCGGTCGGCGTCTTCGCGCTCGACATCAGCAACTATATCACCACCACGACGTCGCGGCGCTTCTACCGCACCGTGCTGCACCCCAATGGCGCGACCTTCCTGATCGAGGAGCCGGTCAACGGCGGTGGCGGCGTCAACAAGGGCGTGGAGGTCAACTGGCAGCAGCCGATCTACGGCGGGTTCGGCTTCATCGCCAACTACACCTATTCGGACGCCAGGAAGAACGCCGACGCGGTGACCGCGGCGGACAATTTCAGCCGCGAGATCGACGGCAATTCCAAACATACCTGGAATTTGACCGGCTATTACGAGGACAAGCTGATCAGCACCCGGCTGGCGTACAGCTACCGGTCGAAGTTCCGGTCGGGCATCGATCGCGCGACGCCGATGTGGCAGGACGGGTTCGGGCAGCTCGACGGATCGCTGCTGGTCCATGTCACCCCGCATATCGCGCTGAGCGCGGATGCGCAGAACATCACCAACGCCAAACTCTACTATTTCGTCGGCGACCCGGCGATCCCGCGCGCCTATTACGACAACGGGCGCACCGTCTACCTCGGGTTGCGGCTGACCTACTGATGGGACGATCGGGGAGAGAACGGACATGACCGCGACGCACCTTTCCTCCCCCGCAGCCGATGCGCCCGTCGGGCCGGTGGCGACGGGACCGCGTGATCCGCACGACCGGGCCGGGCGGCGGCTGCGCTCGCTCGACCTGTTGCGCGGGGTGACGGTGGCGGGAATGATCACCGTCAACGCCACCGCCGGGGTGCAGGGGCTGGACAAGCCGGTGTTCGCGCCGTTGCTCCACGCCGACTGGGCGGGCTTCACGCTGGCCGACACGGTGTTCCCGGCTTTCCTGACGATGGTGGGCGTGTCGATCGCGATTTCGGCCAAGCCCGACGCGGGCGGCGCGGCGGCGACGCGGCGCGTGCTGGCGCGGGCGGGGCGGATGATCCTGCTGGGCCTGCTGCTCGGCCACATGTTCTTCCTGGCGGACTTCCACAAATATGTGCCGCGCCTGCCCGGCGTGCTGCAGCGGATCGGCATCGTCTTCGCGATCTGCGCGATCCTGTATCCGCGGATGAGCGGGCGGGCGCGGGCGATCGCGGCGGGGGTGCTGCTGGTCGGCTATTGGGGATTGTGCCTGCTGCCGATGCCCGACGGCAGCGCCACCGACCTATGGGTGCAGGGGCATAATTTCGTGTCCTGGGTGGACCGCGCGGTGTTCGGCAACTGGCGCTATGTGAAGGGGCCGGACGGCTACGATCCCGAGGGGCTGCTCAGCACGCTGCCCGCGATCGCGCAGGGGCTTCTGGGGACGCTGGCGGGCGATTACCTGCGCCGCGGCCAGCCCGTGACCGCCGCGGCGAAACGGCTGTTCGTGGCCGGCATCGCGGGGATGGCGGCGGGGCT
>NZ_LSJO01000200.1:0-9992 GCF_001556735.1 Sphingomonas sp. CCH9-F2
CCCGCCGCTGCCGTCCGCAACGAAATACAGCGCCTTCGACGCGGCGGGATCCAGCACCGCGTCGATCGACAGCCGGCCGGGATTGGCGATCGGCCCCACCGGCAGGCCTGGGCTGGAATAGGTGTTGTAGCCGTTCTTCGCGCGCAGTTCCGACTGGCGAATGCGGCGGCCCAGCGGCCGGCCCCTGGTGATCGGATAGATCACCGTCGGATCGGCCTGTAGCGGCATCCCGAGCCGCAAGCGGTTGGAATAGACCGCGGCGACCGCGCGGCGTTCCGCCGGCTTGCCGGTTTCCTTCTCGACGATCGAGGCGAGGATGATCGCCTGCCGCGGGGTCGTGACCACGGTGGTCGGCTTGCGCGCCTTCCACGCCGCCGCGAGATAGCGGGTCATCGCCGCCTGCATCCGCGCCAGCACCGCCGCGCGCGTATCGCCGCGTTCGAAGGCGTAGCCGTCGGGCAGCACCGACCCTTCCGCCGGTACCCCGACGTTGCCGGTCAGCCCGTCGGCCGCCATCAGCCGGTCGTGCACCAGCACCGACGGCAGCCCTTCGGGAACGATCACGACGCGCTGCACCGCCTTCCCGCCCTGCAGGATCGACAGCACTTCCGATGCGCTGACCTTTGCGGGGAAGGCATATTCGCCCGCCTTGATCGCGGTTCCCGCACCGAACAGCCGCGCCTGAGCGCGGAACCGCCCGGCCGAGGCGATGACGCCCGCGCGCTCCAGTTCGCGCGCCGCCGCCGCCAGCGTCGCGCCCTGCGCGATGGTAACGGTGGTGGCGCGTTCGGAGGGCCCGTGCCCCTTCCAGCCCTGCACCGCCCACCATCCGGCGATCACGATCAGCAGGCCGGCGATCAGCCCGATACAGCCGACCCTGCGCATTTCGATCGTCTCCTCAGACCGCCTTCATCACCAGCGAGGCATTGGTCCCGCCGAAGCCGAACGAATTGTTCAGCACCGCGCGCACCGGGCGCTTCTTCGCGACCAGCGGCACCAGGTCGACGCCCTCGGTCCCCTCGTCCGGGTTGTGGAGGTTGAGCGTCGGCGGCACTACCTGATCGCGCAGCGCCAGGATGCAGAAGATGCTCTCCACCGCGCCCGCGCCGCCCAGCAGGTGGCCGATCGCCGACTTGGTGCTCGACATCGACGCGCCCGACAAATCGTCGCCGAACACGCGCTTGGCCGCGGCCAGCTCGATCGTGTCGGCCATCGTCGAGGTGCCGTGGGCGTTGATATAGTCGATATCGCCCGGCCCCATGCCGGCCTTGCGCAGCGCCATCCGCATGGCCAGTTCCGCGCCCTTGCCCTCCGGGTGCGGCGCGGTGACGTGATAGGCATCGCCCGACAGGCCGTAGCCGACGACCTCGGCATAGATTTTCGCGCCCCGCGCCTTGGCGTGCTCATATTCCTCCAGCACGACGACACCCGCGCCCTCGCCCATCACGAAGCCGTCGCGATCCTTGTCATAGGGGCGGCTCGCCTCCGTCGGACGATCGTTCATGCTCATGTTGAGCGCGCGCGCCTGCGCGAAGCCGGCGACGCCCAGCGGGTTGACGGTGCTTTCCGCGCCGCCCGCCAGCATGATGTCGGCGTCGTCGTCCTTGATCATCCGCGCGGCATCGCCGATCGAATGCGCGCCGGTGGAGCAGGCGGTGACCACCGCATGGTTCGGCCCCATCAGTCCGTATTTGATGCTGACCTGACCCGAGATCAGGTTGATGAGCCGCCCGTGGACGAAATGCGGGCTGACGCGGCCCGGCCCGCGCTCGTGCAGGTTGACCGATTCGATCTCGATCCCCGGCAGCCCACCGATCCCCGAGCCGATCGACACGCCCGCGCGCAGCTTCGTCGCCTCGTCCATGTCGGTAAGCCCGGCATCCTCCAGCGCCTGCCCGGCGGCATCGATGCCATAGATAATGAACGGATCGACCTGCCGCTGGATCTTGTGATCGACGCGCTGGTCGGGGTCGAAGCCATATTCGTGGTCCCTGGGCTTCACCTCGCACGCGATGGTGCATTTCTGCCCCGTGGTGTCGAAGCGCGTGATCGGCCCGGCCCCGGACTTTCCGGCGATCAGATTGGCCCAGACGGTTTCGACATCCGCACCCAGCGGGGTGACGAGGCCAAGTCCGGTGACGACGACGCGACGCATAGGCTTCCCTTCAACTACCGTATGCCGCGCCACTCCCCTGCACGGACGGTTCTTCAAAATGAAACGGCTTCCCACCCCTTTCTGGAAAGGATGGAAAGCCGCTCACATCGGTCGATGGCCGGGCGTTGGCAAGGGCATGGCCCGCCCGCCCGGCGCTTCGGGCTTAGCCCTTGTGCTCGTCGATGTAGGTGATCGCGTCCTTGACGGTCGAGATCTTCTCGGCGGCGTCGTCCGGGATTTCCACCCCGAACTCTTCCTCGAACGCCATGACCAGCTCGACGATGTCGAGGCTGTCCGCGCCCAGATCGTCGATGAAGCTGGCGTCCTCGGTCACCTTTTCGGCTTCGACGCCGAGATGCTCGACGACGATCTTCTTCACGCGGTCGGCGGTCTCGCTCATGTTATTCCCTCTCTAACTTGGGGGGTAAATACGGAATTGCTGAACGCAGGTAGAACGGGGGGCGCGGCCTGACAAGGGTGTGCGTGGCGACCGCGCGGTGATCCCACCCGTATCGGGGTCAGACCATCGCCATTCCGCCATTGACGTGGATGGTCTGGCCGGTGACGTAACCGGCCTCCCTGGACGCCAGATAGACGACTGCGGCGGCAATATCCTCGCCGGTGCCGAGGTCGCCGGCGGGGATGCGCGCGGTCAACGCCTGCTTCTGTGCGTCGGGCAGCACGTCGGTCATCGCCGAGCGGATGAAGCCGGGCGCGACGCAATTGACGGTGATGTTGCGGCTGGCCAGTTCCTGCGCCAGCGCCTTGGACATGCCGACCAGCCCGGCCTTGGACGCGGCATAGTTCGCCTGCCCCGGATTGCCGGTCTGCCCGACGACCGAGGTGATCGACACCACACGCCCGAAGCGCTGCTTCATCATCGGCTTGGCGGCGGCGCGGATCAGCCGGAACGCGGCCTCCAGGTTGACGCGGATCACCTGATCCCATTCGTCGTCCTTCATCCGCATCGCCAGGTTGTCGCGCGTGACGCCGGCGTTGTTGACCAGGATGTCGATCCGCCCGCCCAGCGCCTCGACCGCCTGCGGCACCAGCGCGTCGACCGCGGCGGCATCCGACAGGTCGCACGGCACGGCCACGTGCCCCCCCCCGCCCAGTTCGGCCAGGAACGCCTCCAGCTTGGCCACGTTCGTCCCCGACACTGCCAGCCGCGCACCCTGCGCCGCCAGCCCCTTCGCGATCGCCGACCCGATCCCCCCCGATGCGCCGGTGACCAGCGCGGTCATGCCTGTAAGGTCGAACATCTCATTCTCCGTTGTTTTGGTTCACGCGGAGGCGCGGAGACGCGGAGGAGCGATGGTTGTTGACCACCCGTCGCACGCCTTCCTTCAGCGTCTCGCCCCCGAAATTGATGAGCAGCCCGACAGGCTGCTCGACGAGCCTAAGATACGTCAGCAACTGCCTGGCATGTACCGCCAACAGCTTCTCAACGGACTTTATCTCGACGACCAGCCGACCGTCGATCAGCAAACGCCGCCGGAAAGACGTGCCCGTCGAAATGAATGTCCACCGAATGCTGCCGGGAGACGGAATACCCCATTGTCGCCAGACGCCCCGCAATGACCGTTTCGTGCACGCTCTCCAGCAGCCCCGGCCCAAGCTCGCGGTGGAGACGCCACGCAAGATCGAGAACCTCACCGCTGATGGCGTCGATGTCCCTCACTTCTTCTCCGCGTCTCCGCGCCTCCGCGTGAACATCACATCTTCTTCAACAACGCCTCGATATCGTCCATCGAAACGACGCTGGTCGCTTCCGCATCCGGCGCGATGCGCTTGACCATCGGGGACAGCACCTTGCCGCCGAACTCGACGAACTCGGTCACCCCCGCCGCGACCATCGCCAACACCGATTCGCGCCACCGCACGCGGCCGGTCACCTGTTCGACCAGCAGCGCACGGATCGCGCCGGGATCGGCGACCGCCGCGGCATCGACGTTGGCGAAGACCGGGACCAGCGGCGCGCGCAGGTCGGCATCGGCCAGCGCCGCCTCCATCGCGCGCGCGGCATCCTCCATCAGCGGGCAGTGGAACGGCGCCGACACCGGCAGCAGCACCGCACGCTTGGCGCCCATTTCCTTGGCGAGCGCGACCGCGCGCTCCACCGCCACGCGATGACCGGAGATCACCACCTGCGACGGATCGTTGTCGTTGGCGACGGTGCAGACCAGCTCCGCGCCACCCTCCGCCAGGATCGAATCGACCGCGGCACCGGCGATCACCTGCGCCTTCTCGACATCCGCGCCCAGCAGCGCGGCCATCGCGCCCTCGCCGACCGGCACCGCCGCCTGCATCGCACGCCCGCGCAGCTTCAGCAGCCGCGCGGTGGTGGACAGGTCCAGCGCCTCGGCGGCGCACAGCGCGCTATATTCGCCCAGCGAATGGCCCGCGACATAATCGGCCTTGCCGGACAGCGTCACCCCGCCCTCGCGCGTCAGCACGCGCAGCGTCGCGATCGCGTTGGTCATGATCGCGGGCTGGGCATTCTCGGTCAGCGTCAGTTCGTCCGCCGGCCCCTCGGCCATCAGCCGGCGCAGGTTCTGGCCGAGCGCCTCGTCGACCTCGCCGAACACCTCGCGCGCCACCGCGGACGCATCGGCGAGCGCCACGCCCATGCCGACCGCCTGACTGCCCTGCCCCGGAAAGATGAACGCGCGCATATCCCAACTCCTTTGACTGGCGCGCTGCTAGGCCGCACTTGCGCCGCCGGTCAACCGCGGCGACTTGCCTTTGCCGCCGCGATACGCCATAGGGCACGCCGCTTCGGGCGGGATGGCGATGCCGTTCCCGCCCGTTTGCCGTTGATTTGAAGACGACAGCCGGAGGGGCATGGCACGGGGCCATGTCAGCGATCGGCCAACATAGAGGAAAGACATGGCTCTGTACGAGCACGTGTTCCTTGCGCGCCAGGATCTGGCACAGGCGCAGGTGGACGCGCTGGCGGAATCCGCCACGAAGATCGTCGCCGACCACGGCGGCACGGTCGTCAAGACCGAGACCTGGGGCCTGCGCAGCCTGGCGTATCGCATCGCGAAGAACCGCAAGGCGCATTACGTGATGCTCGAGATCGACGCACCGGGCGACACCGTCGCCGAGCTGGAGCGTCAGACCAGCATCAACGAAGACGTGATCCGCTACATGACCGTCCGCGTCGACGGCCACGAAGCCGGCCCGTCGGTGATGATGCGCAAGCAGGAGCGCGATCGCGAGCGTCGCGCCGATCGTGGCGAGCGCGGCGGTGACCGCGGCGAGCGTCCGCGTCGCGACCGTGAAGAGGAGAACGCATAATGGCGCGCCCGTTTTTCCGCCGCCGCAAGTCGTGCCCGTTCAGCGCCAAGGATGCGCCGCGGATCGACTATAAGGACGTCCGACTGCTGCAGGGCTTCGTGTCCGAGCGGGGCAAGATCGTTCCGTCGCGCATCACCTCGGTGAGCGCCAAGAAGCAGCGCGAGCTGGCGCAGGCGATCAAGCGTGCCCGCCACCTGGGCCTGCTGCCCTACGTCGTGAAGTAAGGAGAAGAGCAGATGGACGTCATTCTGCTTGAGCGCGTCGAGAAGCTCGGCGGCATCGGCGACGTGGTGAAGGTGAAGGACGGGTTCGCCCGCAACTTCCTGCTGCCGCGCAAGAAGGCGCTGCGCGCCAACGAGGCAAACCGCAAGGTGTTCGAGGCCAATCGTGCCCGCATCGAAAGCGACAACGCCGCGCGTCGTACCGACGCGGAGAAGGAAGCCGGTTCGTTCAAGGACGCGTCGGTCACGCTGATCCGTCAGTCGTCGAACGTCGGCCAGCTGTACGGCTCGGTCGCGGTTCGCGACCTGGTCGAGGCGCTGCAGGCCGATGGTCACAAGGTGACCAAGAGCCAGATCGTGCTCGACCGCCCGATCAAGGCGATCGGCGTGTACGACGTGCGGGTGCAGCTGCACCCGGAAGTCGCCGTCACTGTGAAGGTGAACGTCGCGCGCTCGCCCGAAGAGGCCGAGATGCAGGCGGCCGGCGTCGACGTCATGGCGCAGGTCTTCGAGGAAGGCCGCGACCAGGGCGGCTTCACCGAGGATTACGATCCCAATGCCGAGCCGGGCGCGACCGCCGAGGTTCAGGAGGAGGAGGAAGCGCAGGGCTGATCCCCCGCGCTTTTCCTTCCTCGCCCCACCCCCGCCCCTGGGCGGGAGCGGGATACAAAAAGGCCCGCCTGGATCGCTCCAGGCGGGCCTTTCCGTTGGGCGCCGCTAGCGGGGGGGGATGCGACGCCCGGGGGGCTCGTGGGTCAGGGCACCGCGACGCACGCGCCGAGCACGGCGACGAGCGGAACGATGGCCAGGACCAAGGGAAAAATCTGCTTCATGTCTGCCCTTCGACAACCGGTAGCCGGTTCGTGGTGCTCAATGCCGGTGCCGCGCAAAGGTTGCGGCGGGCGGAACGAATAATCGCGCACGGGCAGATCCGGCAGCGGCACCGCCTGCGCGGCCGACGTGCGAACGCACGGACGATGAACACGCTGTAATCGCTACCGTTTTGGAACAAATGTCACTGGCCCTGTCCCAACCGCCATGGCAAGACCTGTCCACACACACGCGGAGAACGCGGATGGGAGTGACCATATATGAGCCGCCCTCCCGTTCGCCGGAGGAACCGCGGCGCGAACGCGCGGTCGAACGATCGGGCGCATTGCTGATCCGCAACGACCCCCAGTTGCAGGCGCTGGTCGCGGAGGCGAGTGCCGTGCTGCACACGTCGATGGCGGCGGTGTCGATCGTCTATCGCGACTGGCAGTATCTGATCGCCGCGGAAGGAATGCCGACCGGCCCCTACAGTCGGCGCGCGTCGCTGTGCGGCCATGCGATCCTGGCCACCGACACGGACGAGGACGTGTTCTGCATCCCCGACGCATGGCGCGATCCGCGCTTCGCCGACAATCCGATGCTGGCCGGCACGCAGTTGCTGCGCTTCTACGCCGGGGCGCCGCTCGTGGATGACGACGGGCTGACGCTAGGCATGTTGTGCGTCATCGATTCGACCCCGCGCGACCCGCTCCGCCCCGCCGAACGCCGCCGCCTGTCGGAACTCGCCCGCCTCGCGGTGAAGCGGCTGGAGCAATTGCGGCCGGTTTGAGGGGCGCGCGCCGGTCGGGAGCCTTCACGGCAGGGCCGTTCATCTACATTGTCGGAATTCATCCAACAGCATGCACATTCCAAGACGGCAACGTCTGGCTTTGGTGGATAGCCGTCGTTAAACGGTACGCGGTATAGCGTTCCAAATGAACGAGCCATACCTGCCCAAGTCGGACTTCATCTGGATGGCAGCCGAAGGCGATGTGCCTCTCTCTGGCAGCCCCGAAGGCAACGCCAACCTCGCGCTGCTTATCGCTTTTGCCAAAGACGACGACGTGTCGAACCGAGATTGGGCAACCATGATCTTGGCGATGCACAAAATTGATACGTCCGAGGTTCGGGACGCATTAATAGCCGCCACAGACGACGTGGAACCTTGTATTCGTGGCGAAGCGTTGGAGGGACTTGTTGATCGAGACAGAGATCTAGCTCTGCCGCTCCTCGCTCGTGAACTGGCCCGCGATGAATGCGGTTATGCGACCTTAAAAGCCGCGCATACTTTGGCCCACCCGTCCCTTTTGGGGTTGCTTGAAAATTGGACAAATCGGGGCGGTGCGCCATGGATTGACGATACGATTCAGGACGCGATTTCGGCCTGTAGGGCGGCTACAATTGGGCGTAGTCCGCATTGGCCTTCCCCCCTCACCTCCGCCCGAACAGCCGCTCCACATCCCCCATCTGCAACTTCACCCACGTCGGGCGCCCGTGGTTGCACTGGCCCGAATGCGGCGTCGCCTCCATCTCGCGCAGCAGCGCGTTCATTTCCGCCACCGACAGGACGCGACCGGCGCGGACCGAGCCGTGGCACGCCATCGTGCCCGCCACCGCATCGAGCCGCTCGCGCAGCGACAGCGCCTGGTCATAAGCCGCCAGTTCGTCGGCCAGGTCGATGACCAGCCCCTTCGGATCGCCCTGCCCCAGCAGCGCGGGCGTCGCGCGAACCAGCATCGCGCGCGCGCCGAACCGTTCCAGCTCCAGCCCGAAATCGGCCAGCTCGGCGATGCGCGCCTCCAGCCGGTCGCACGCCGGCTCGTCCAGTTCGACCACCTCGGGCAGCAGCAGCGCCTGCGACGCGACGCGCCCGCCGGCCAGCGCCGCGCGCATCCGTTCCAGCACCAGCCGTTCGTGCGCGGCATGCTGGTCGACCAGCACCAGCCCGTCCGCCGCCTCCGCGACGATATAGGTCTTCGCCACCTGCCCGCGCGCGACGCCCAGCGGGAAGTCGCCTGCCTCCGGCGGCGCGCCCCACGCCGGCTCGGCGCGCGCAGCGGGCGGGGGTGCGAAGAAGGTCGGGCGGCGGTCGTTGAGATATGAACCGCCCCCCGACGGGTGAGGGGCAGCCGCAAAGGGATCGCTCGGTGAGACACCGGCCCCTCCCCCAACCCCCTCCCCGGTGGGGAGGGGGCTTGTCTGTTCCGGCTGCCAGAGCGCCATCACGTCGGCGGGCGCATCGTGCGCCACCCGGTGCCCCGCGGCATCCAGCGCGCGGCGCAGGCCCGAGACGATCATCCCGCGCACCAACGCGGGGTCGCGGAAGCGCACCTCGGTCTTGGCCGGGTGGACGTTGACGTCGACCTCGCTGGGCGGGACGTCGAGGAACAGCGCGACCACCGCATGGCGATCGCGCGGCATCATCTCGGCATAGGCGCCGCGGATCGCGCCGATCAGCAGCCGGTCCTTCACCGGCCGGCCGTTGACGAACAGATATTGATGGTCCGCCACGCCGCGGTGGAAGGTCGGCAGCCCGGCGACCCCACCCAGCACATGGCCGTCGCGTTCCAGGTCGATCGCCACCGAATTGTCCGCCAGCGCGCGATCGGTCAGCGCCGCCACCCGTGCCGGCCGCCCCTCCGCCGCCGCCACCGACAGGACGCGGCGCCCGTCGTGCTCGACGGAAAAGGCGATGTCGGGGCGCGCCATCGCCAGCCGCCGCACAACGTCGAGGCAGGCGGCATATTCGGCGCGCGGCGAGCGCAGGAACTTGCGCCGCGCCGGCACGCGCGCGAACAGCCCGTCGACCACCACGCGCGTTCCCGGCGGCAGCGCGGCGGGGCCGTCGCGTTCGACCACACCATTGTCGACGGTGCGCGACCAGCCGTCGCTACCCCCCGGCCGGCTCTCGATCGTCAGCCGTGCGACCGAGGCGATCGAGGGCAGCGCCTCGCCCCGGAAGCCGAGCGTGACGACGCGATCGATATCCTCATTGGGCAGCTTGGAGGTGGCGTGGCGTTCCAGCGCCAGCGCGATCTCCTCCGGGGTCATGCCGCAGCCGTCGTCGGCGACCTCGATCCGCTCGACGCCCCCGGCGGACAGCGCGACTGCGATCCGCCCCGCGCCCGAGTCGATCGCATTCTCGACCAGCTCCTTCAACGCGCTGGCCGGTCTTTCCACCACTTCACCGGCGGCGATACGATTGACCAGATGCGAAGGGAGACGGCGTATTGACACGAGGCAGTCCCTAGCCCAAGCCGCCGCATCCCGCGACCCCGGAAGACGCCTTCGTTCGACATGATACCGATGGTGTCACGTGGTCAGGATACAGGCGAACCCTTGCCGGTCGCACGCCGGCGACCCGAACAACGGACAGCAACGTCAATGATATTCTCGCGCTTGTTCAAGATGACCTCGCACGACATGGCGATCGACCTCGGCACGGCGAACACCGTCGTCTACGTGCGCGGGCGCGGCATCGTCCTGAACGAACCGTCGGTGGT
>NZ_LSJO01000201.1:0-2846 GCF_001556735.1 Sphingomonas sp. CCH9-F2
GCGACCGCCGATGCGGAGTTCTTCCGCGAGGGCAGCGAACGGCGCGGGCGGCAGACGCAGGCCTGGGTGCGGTTCGAGGACGGCTGGAAGGTCGTATCCGCGCATGTCAGCCTTGAGGGGACGGGATCGTGACCGCGCTGTTCGAACATAGCCCATGGGTGGAGGCGCGCGCCGATGCGCGGCCGTCGAGCGGCGACCGGCACACCGACCTGATGGCGGTGGTGGCGACCGCCAGCGATGCAGAGCGGCTGGCGCTGATCCGCGCGCACCCCGAACTGGCGGGCAAGGCGGCGATCGACGGGACGCTGACGCAGGCGTCGGCGGCGGAGCAGGCGTCGGCGGGGCTGGATCGGTTGACCGCGGAGGAGTTCGCGCGCTTCCACGATCTCAACGCGCGCTATCGCGAGCGGTTCGGATTTCCGTTCATCATCTGCGTCCGGCTGACCGACAAGGCGGGCATTCTGGCGGCGATGGCGGCGCGGCTGGCGAACGACCGCGATACCGAGATCGCCACCGCGATCGACGAGATCGGCAGGATCACGAAGCTGCGGCTGGAGGAGGCGGCATGACGCTGACCGGGCTGGAGGCGCGGGTGACCCGCGACCTGGAATGGCTCGACTGGGGCGGCGCGGACTGGACGGTGCCGCGCGGCGACGATGCCTATGACGTCGTCATCGTCGGCGGCGGACAGAGCGGGCTGGGCGCCGCCTTCGCGCTGATCGGCGAACGGGTGAACCGTATCCTGGTGCTGGACGAAAATCCGGCCGGGCGCGAGGGGCCGTGGGCCACCTATGCGCGGATGCACACGCTGCGCACGCCCAAGCATCTGACCGGGATCGACATGGGCATCCCCAGCCTGACGTTCCGCGCCTGGTATGAGGCGCAGTTCGGGGCGGACGGCTGGGACGCGCTGGGCAAGATCCCGCGCGCGATGTGGATGGACTATCTGCGCTGGTACCGCCGCGTCCTGAACCTGCCGGTGCGCAACGAGGCGAAGGTGGTGGCGATCGATCCCGCCGGCACCGGGCTGTTCCGCGTCAGGCTGGCGGATGGAGAGGTGCTGACCGCGCGCAAGGTGGTGCTGGCCACCGGCATCCAGGGCGGCGGGGAATGGCATGTCCCCGCCTTCGTCGGCGACGCGCTGCCGCCGCACCTCTACGCCCACACCTCCGCCGGGATCGATTACGCCGCGCTGGCGGGCAAGCGCATCGGCATATTGGGGATCGGCGCGTCGGCGTTCGACAATGCCAACGCCGCGCTGGAGGCGGGCGTCGCCGAAGTGCACGTCTTCGCGCGGCGCGAGGCATTGCCGCGCGTCAACCCGATCCGCTTCATGGAGCGGGTGGGGATGACCCCGCGCTACCCCGCGCTGGCCGATGCCGACAAATATCGCGCGATGCGCGACTTCCTGATGAAGAACCAGCCGCCGACCACCGACATGTTCGAGGCGGCGAGCGCGCATCCCGGCTTCGCGCTGCATCTGGGCAGCCCGTGGCTGTCAGTGGAAACGGCAGGCGAGGGCGCGCGGGTGACGACGCCCAGGGGGCATTTCGACTTCAATTTCCTGGTGCTGTCGACCGGGTTGCTGTCCGACCCGGCGCTGCGCCCCGAACTGGGCGGGGTGGCGGACCGGATCGCGCGCTGGGCCGATCGCTACACGCCGCCGCCGGGGCAGGCGCATCCGCTGCTCGACGCGCACCCCTATCTGGGGCCGGCGTTCGAGTTGTTGCCGCGCCGGGCGGAGGATGCCGCGCTGCTGCATGGGCTGTTCGCGTTCAATTATTCGGCGCTGGCCAGCATCGGCCTGTCCGCCGCCGCGCTGTCGGGGCTGAAGCATGCGCTGCCGCGGCTGGCGAAGGGGGTGGCGGACCAGCTGTTCCGCGACGATGCCGGGGCGCTGGTCGACGCGTTCATCGCCTATGACGAGCCGGAATTCGCCGGACAATGGCCGCGCGGGGTGGCGGCATGACGACGCTGTCGACGCATGTGCTGGACACGATGCACGGCTGTCCCGCCGCCGGAATGGCGGTGACGCTGCATGGCCCCGATAGCGTGCTGGCGACCGGGACGACGGATGCCGACGGGCGGTGTCCGGGGCTGTTCCCGCCCGCGCTGGCGATGGGCACGTACCGGCTGGCGTTCTCGGTGGCGGATTACTTCCGCGCGCGCGGTGTGGCGCTGCCCGATCCGCCGTTCCTCGACGAGGTGACGATCGCGTTCGGCATCGCCGACGGGGGCAGGCATTATCATGTGCCGCTGCTCGTCTCGCCCTTTGCCTATTCCACCTATCGCGGGAGTTGAGGTGACGATCCGTTTCATCCTGGACGGCGAGCTGGTGGAGGTGGCGGATGCGCCCGCCACCGCGACGTTGCTCGACCATCTGCGCTATCGCCTGCGCCGCACCGGCACCAAGGAAGGGTGCGCCGAGGGGGATTGCGGCGCGTGCACCGTGCTGGTCGGCGAGGCGGACGGTGCGCGGGTGGCGTGGCGCGCGGTCAACGCGTGCATCCAGTTCCTGCCGATGCTGCATGGCAAGGCGCTGATGACGGTCGAGAGCCTTTCCGGCGACACGCCGCTGCAATCGTGCATGGCGGCCAACGGCAGTTCGCAATGCGGCTTCTGCACGCCCGGCTTCGTCATGTCGCTGCACGGGCGCAGCATCGGCGCGGCGGGGTGCGATCTTCCGGTCGAGGACGTGATCGCCGGCAACCTGTGCCGCTGCACCGGCTATGGCCCGATCCTGACGGCGGGGCGTGAGGTGGCGCCGGTCGTGCGCGACGATGCCGCGCTGGCCACCGCGCTGGCTGCGATCCCGGCGGGGGCGTCGGGTGACGGCTGGTATGCGC
>NZ_LSJO01000202.1:0-208 GCF_001556735.1 Sphingomonas sp. CCH9-F2
CCGCCGGTCTTCGACCGCAGCGGCTGCGACGCCTCGCGCGCGGCGGCGATCCGGTCCATCTCGGCCTGGATCGCGTCCGGCGCGCCGGGCGTGCCGCGGAACGTCGCGCCGATCACCACGGCACCCGCGGGAAGGTCCGAATGACGATAGGTATAGCGAAGGTTTGCGACCGGCAGCGTCCGCCGCGCACCGTCACGCATCGCCACCT
>NZ_LSJO01000203.1:0-12450 GCF_001556735.1 Sphingomonas sp. CCH9-F2
ATCGCAACCGCCACGCCGCTCGCCGCCGCCATCCGCGCGGCATCGATCAGCAACCCGTCGGACACGTCCATCATCGCATGGACCAGCGGCGCCAGCGCGCGCCCCTCCGCCAGCCGCGGCACCGGGCGGCGGTATCGCGCCAGCAATGCCGCATCGCCCGCCCCCGCGCACGCGATCGCCAGCCCGGCACCTGCGCCGCCGATCGTCCCCGTCACCCATAAGCCATCACCCGCCCGCGCACCGGAACGCGCCGGCGCGCGCGCGTCGCGCCCGAACGCGGTCACCGTCAGCACGCGCGGCGCGCCCGCCGGCAGCGACACGGTGTCCCCGCCGATCAGCGCCACGTCATACGCGCGCAGCACCGCCGCCAGCCCGTCGAGGAACGCCGCATCCCACGCCGCATCGCGCAGCGGATAGTTGAGCATCACGCCCTCCACCGCCGCGCCCTTCGCCGCCAGGTCGGACAGGTTGGTCGCCACCAGCTTCCACGCGATATCCGCCGCCGGATCGCCGGGCAGGAAATGCACCCCCTCCACCAACGTATCGCTGGTCACGATCAACCCGCCCAGCACCGCCACGTCGTCCACCAGCCCGCGCGCGCCGGGGTGCAGCGGCAGCGTGCGCAGCCGCGCGATGAAGTCGGCTTCGTTCATGGCGGGGGTGTAGGGCTGCGCCGCGCCGGGCGGAAGCGAATGATGGACGCGCTCAAATCAGAGAAAGCGTCGGAGCTCCGCCAGCACCCGGTCCAAATCGACGGAAATTCGCGTATCTACTTCGACGATCGGACCTATCCCCATCGGACGGTCATATTCGTCGAGCATTCCCGGGGGCATTTCTTTTAAGGGGTGGGCGGCATGGTGCTCGCTCGTGGCTGCGCGTTCACGAAACCGCTTGGCTGTTTCCGCACGACCGCAATCACAATGAACTTCAACAATCGACGCCCCGAGGTTGGTCAGCTTGGTCCGCTCATAGTCGCTATGCGGTCGAAAATTGGCTTCCAATACCGCCTGCGGCGCATGGCTTGCCAAGGACCATATCAATTCCATCGACGCGCCGCCGATCAGGCGAGAGGCGGCGAGATCGCCTCCGCCGTCGCCAAACACGTCGGTCAGCGTCTCCTTGATAAAGCCCTTCGAGAACAACGGATACCCAAGCCGTTGCGCCAACGGCACCGCGAGCGTCGTCTTACCCGCACCCGGCGCGCCTGACACGATCACTATCTGGCGCGGAACGTTTGACACCATGGGGGCATATCAAAGGTCGGGAACGACTGCCATCGGGCGTGATCCGACGTGATAGCCGTCCCGTTGGGGAACGGGACCGGGAATGCCGACGGCTGAACGGACGACGGCCCCCCTCACCCGCGCGGTGCTATGGCGCGGCGTCGTATCCGCGGTTAAGCAGCGCCCGTTTCTCCCATCCGCGAGCCGCCATGCCGATCGACCTCATCTGCCTCGATGCCGACGACACGCTGTGGCACAACATGCGCTTCTTCGCCGCGGCGGAGCAGGCGTTCGCCGATCTGGTCGCGCCTTATGCCGACGACGCGGCGGCGCGCGCGCGGATGGAGGCGGTGGAGATCCGCAATCTCAAGCGCTACGGCTATGGTGCGAAGAGCTTCACGCTGTCGATGATCGAAACCGCGCTGGAACTGGCCGGTGACGCGCTGCCCGCGGCCCATGTCGCGCGCATCCTCGATATCGGGCGTACGCTGCTCGATCACCCGGTCGAACTGCTCGACGGCATCGGCGACACGGTCGAGGCGCTGGCCGCCCGCGCGAAGCTGGTGCTGGTGACCAAGGGCGACCTGCTGCATCAGGAGGTGAAGCTCGCCGCCTCGGGCCTGGGCCAGCTGTTCACCGGGGTGGAGATCGTCAGCGACAAGCGCGCCGACACGTTCGTGCGCGTCTTCCACCGCTATGGCTGCGCGCCCGATCGCGCAGTGATGGCGGGCGATTCGATGCGTTCCGATATCCTGCCCGCGCTGGAGGCAGGGGCATGGGGGGCGTTCATCCCGCAACCGCTGGCGTGGAGTCACGAGGTCGCCGCCCCCCCCGCCGACCACCCGCGCTTCCGCCAGCTCGCGCGC
Organism: Sphingomonas sp. CCH9-F2; assembly: GCF_001556735.1. Classification (NCBI taxonomy): domain Bacteria; kingdom Pseudomonadati; phylum Pseudomonadota; class Alphaproteobacteria; order Sphingomonadales; family Sphingomonadaceae; genus Sphingomonas; species Sphingomonas sp. CCH9-F2. Next base: position 2,090 of record NZ_LSJO01000203.1, read on the forward strand.
CTCGCCGACCTGCCCGGCTGGATCGACACATTGCCCTGACCGGCCGCGCGAGGGCCGACAAAAAACGTCTGAAATCAGTTATAAACGATCGACATCGCGCCCGCGCGCAACCCATCCTCAATCTTTCGCCGCGACAAGGCGCGCTGAAAGAGGAGCCTGATGTACAAGATCGTCGTCGACCGCACCCACACGCTGATCCGCCTCGACGTTACCGGCATGCTGACCGCCGCGGTCGCCGATCAACTGGCCGGCGACATGATCGCGCGGGTGATGGAAGCGCAGCTGGAAAGCTATGTCCTCATCATCGACATTTCCCGCTGCCCGGTCCAGTCGCAGGACATCATCGGCCTGATTGGCGGGCATCTGACGAAGATGAAGCGCGCGCGCGGCGTGGCGATCGTCACCGGCAGCACGCTGGTACGCCTCCAGCTGCGGCGCATCTTCGACCAGCCCTTCACCCGCTTCGCCGCCACCCATGCCGAGGCGCTCGACTGGCTGCTGTCGGCGAAGGAACCCGCGGCGCTGTCTGCGTGACGGGGGACGGGCGCCAGCCGTCGTCGTGCCAGTAAGAATACGCCCGGGGCACGACCACGCCCTTTATGAAATCGACCGGCTTCGCCCACTTGCGGACATTCGTAGGGTGAGCAAAAATTCGCTGATGCGCACCGCTTCGCTCACCGTCTCGATGATTTTGTTGATGGGATCGGCTTGCTCCGAGCAGCCAGAGAGAAAAGCGTTGGCAGTCGTCACCGACATCGCTCCACGCGTTTCCAGATGGCATAGCGATCAGGTGCTTGTGACGGCGCGAAGCGCTGATGGCCTTGTCGGATCAAAGCTTGTTGATGCGGCTCGGTTGGACTGCCGCGTGGGCGAGAAAGTTCAGGCAACTGCGCGCGGCGTATCGCTGTTTTTGGACGCCCGCGCATGCCAACGATAACGTCCGCTTTCCACCCAAAACACGACCCCGCCACCTATACCGGCGCCACATCCGCCCCCGCGCCATAATGGTGCCAGGTGAAGATCGCCGCCGCCCCGCGATACGGCCGCCACGCCTCCGCCAGCTCTCGCGTCATCCGCTCCGATGGGCGTTCGGGCAGGCCCAGGATGCGCCCGACCTCGATCTGCACCGCCAGGTCGCCGGCGGGCCAGATATCCGGCCGCCCCTCCGCGAACAGCAGGTACACCTCGGCGGACCACCGCCCGATCCCCTTGACGCGGACCAGCTGCGCGATCGCCCCCTCGTCATCCTCGGGCAGATGGTCCAGGTTCAGCCGCCCGCTGGTCACTTCCTCCGCCAGGCTGCGGGCATAGCCGGTCTTCTGCCGGGAAAAGCCGCAGGCGCGCAGCCCCTCGTCGCTCAGCGCGGCGATCACCGCCGGGTTGGTCGGGTCGCCCAGCACCTCCAGCTTGCGCCACACCGCATCGGCGGCCTTCACGCTCACCTGCTGCCCGACGATCGTGCGCAGCAATGTGGCGTAGCCGCGTGCGCGGATGCGCGGCGCGGGATAGCCGACGCGCGCCAGCGCGGCACCGAACGCCGGCTCGGCCGCCGCCAGCGCGTCGAGATCGGCATTCAGCCGCTCGGCGCTCAGCCCCATTGCGCGATGCCGGTACAGGCGGCATGGGGAGCGTGTTTGATCGGGGAGAAATTCATGCCCAAGCTTATCGTCGTTACGCGTGAGGGGGAAGAACGCGAGATCGACGGCGACGCCGGCCTGTCGGTGATGGAAGTGATCCGCGACGCCGGCATCGACGAGATGCTGGCGCTGTGCGGCGGCTGCTGCAGCTGCGCGACCTGCCACATCCACGTCGATCCCGCCTTCGTCGCCGCGCTGCCCGCGATGAGCGAGGACGAGAACGACCTGCTCGATTCGTCGGGCGACCGCGACGATACCTCGCGGCTGGCGTGCCAGATTCCGTTCAGCGCCGACCTCGACGGGCTGAAGGTGACGATCGCCGCCGAAGACTAAGGTGGTGTGCGCATCGTGGCGGGCGCCGCCGCGATGCGCATCCGATCACGCGCGCGCGGTCACCGCATAGAGCGCGATCGCCGCGGCGTTCGACACGTTCAGGCTCTCGACCTTGCCGGACATCGGCAGCTTGGCCAGCTCGTCGCAATGCGCCTCGGTATTCTGGCGCATCCCCTCGCCCTCCGCGCCCAGCACGATCGCGATCCGCTGAGTGCCCATCGCCTGCGCCAGCGTCTGCGTCGCATGGCCGGTCAGCCCGATCCGCCAGAAGCCGGCCTCGGCCATCTCCTCCAGCGCGCGCGCCAGGTTGACGACGCGCACCCACGGCACGCTTTCCAGCGCCCCGCTCGCCGCGCGCGCCAGCGCCCCCGATTCGGGCGGCGAGTGACGGTCCTGCGTGACGATGCCCAGCGCGTCGAACGCCGCGGCGGAGCGCAGGATCGCGCCGACGTTATGCGGGTCGGTCACCTGGTCCAGCACGATCAGCGGGCGCTGGTCGCCCTCGCCCTGCTGCAACAGGTCGCCCAGCCACACGTCCTCCAGCGGGTCAACCTCCGCCACCAGCCCCTGGTGCGGCGCGTCGGACGGGACCAGCCGGCCCAGGTCGGCGACATCGGCATAGACGATCGGCAGCACCGGCGGCAGGTCCAGCGCCGCCAGCGCCTCGCGCGTGCCCCAGATCTTGCGCACCACGCGCTCGGGATTGGCGAGCGCGGCCAGCACCGCGTGCCGCCCCCACAGGCGCGTCCGGTTGCCCTGCTGCTGGCTTGGGCGGTGGCCACGGCGCGCCATCAGCGGCGCCCCGCGCGGGTCAATAGGTGATATCTGATACGGACCATGCGCGCGCTATGCGATGCGCGCCGACGCGACGCAACCGCCCGCTATTTCCGCCGCCGCGGCTTCGCGCCCGCCGCCGCCTGTTCCTCCAGCGTCGCCAGCAGCGTGCGCGCCGCTTCGGTCTCCGCCTCCTGCTTGCTCGCCCCCTGCGCGGTCACGCTGTCCTTGCCGACGCTTGCCGCCACGGTGAAGCGTGGCGCATGGCCGGGGCCGGAACGGTCGACGATCGCATAGGCGGGCACCCCGCGCCGGTTCGCCGCCGCCCATTCCTGCAACGCCGACTTGGGGTGCTGCGGCGCACGCGCATCGGCGTGGAGGCGCTCGGCCCACAGCCGCCCGATCGCGTCACGCGCCGCGTCCAGCCCGGCGGTGCGGTACAGCGCGCCCAGCAACGCCTCCATCACGTCGCCCAGCACGTTGTCGCTGTGCTGCGCGCCGTCGCTATGCGCCTGCTTGCCCAGCCGCACGCGCGCTTCCGCGTCGATCGAGCGCGCGACGTCGGCGCACACCACGCCGGTCACCAGCGCGTTGAACCTTTTGGTCAGCTGCCCTTCGGGTTCGTCGGGGAAGGTCTCGTACAGCCATTCGGCCATCACCAGCCCCAGCACCCGGTCGCCCAGGAACTCCAGCCGCTCGTAACTCTCGCCTTCGCGGCTGGAATGGGTCAGCGCGCGCACGAACGGCGCGGTGTCCGCCGGCCGGACGCCGAACGCGCGCTCGACCCAATCGGCCAGATCGTCGCTCAAAAGCCCTCACCGATCCTGTCGAGTCGCGCCGCCGACACCCAGGTCCACGGCTTCAGCCACGATGCCGAACCGTCGGTGGACCAGAAATTGACGATCGCCTTGCCCTCGATCCGCTCCATCGGGATATACCCCATCCCCTCGGGCGGGGCGAAGCGGCTGTCGGCCGAATCGTCGCGATTGTCGCCCATCAGGAATACCGCGCCCGCGGGCACGTGATAGACGTCGGTATCGTCGGCCTGCGGGATGTTCTCCTGGTCGAGCACGTTATAGCTCTTGCCGTCGGGCAGCGTCTCGCGGAACTGCGGGTAGCGGCAGATCGCGCGCCCGGCGCTGTCGACGTCCTGGAACGGCGTGCCGCACTTCTCCGTCGGGAAATTGGGCGAGATCGGCACGATGAAGTCGGCGACGCGCTGCTTGGGGATCGCCTTGCCGTTCAGGAACAACTGCCCGTTCCGCATCTGCACCCGGTCGCCCGGCAGGCCGATGACGCGCTTGATGACGTCGTGGTCGTCCGGCCCCATCGACCGGAACACCACCACGTCGCCGCGCGCGGGATCGCGTGCGAAGAGCCGCCCGGGGATCAACGGCAGCCCCCATGGCAGCGACCAGCGCGAATAGCCGTAATTCCACTTCGACACGAACAGATAGTCGCCGATCAGCAGCCGCGGCAGCATCGATTCGGAGGGGATCGAGAAGGGCGAGAAGATGAAGCTGCGCAGCACGAACACGAACAGCGCCAGCTTCAGCAGGAACCGGATCGTCTCGCTGGTTTCGGAACGGGCGGGGCGGCCGGCGGTTTTGCCGGCGACAGGAGGGGTGGCCATGACGCTTCGCGTCGCCTAACGGCGCGGGCGCGTCAAGCGAAGGCTTGGCACGACAGCATAGGGAAGACGGACAATGGCGGACTGGTCCCGGATCGAAACACTCCCCCCCGAACGGCTGGAGGCGCTGTTCGCCGCCGACGCCGACCGGCTGAAGCGCCTGTCGCTGGACGTCGCGGGCATTCATTTCGACTGGTCGAAGACGCATCTGACCCCCGATGCCGTCGCCGCGTTCGAGGCGCTGGCGAAGGACGCCGACCTCGCCGGCCGGCGCGAGGCGATGTTCGCGGGCGACCATGTCAACGTGACCGAGGACCGCCCGGTCGAGCACACCGCCGAACGCGGCGAGGGCAAGGCCGACAGCGTGTCGCGCGCCGCTTCCTATCACGCGCGGATGCGCGCGGTGATCGACGCGATCGAGGCCGACGCCTTCGGTCCCGTCCGCCACGTCCTGCACGTCGGCATCGGCGGGTCGGCGCTCGGGCCGCACCTGCTGGTCGATGCGCTGGGCCGCGACCATGATCGCTACGACGTCGCGATCGTCTCCAACGTCGACGGCATGGCGCTGGACGACGTGTTCGACCGGTTCGACCCCGCCGCCACGTTGCTGGTCGTCGCGTCGAAGACCTTCACCACGACCGAGACGATGATGAACGCCGAAAGCGTCATCGCCTGGATGACCGGCGCGGGGGTCGAGGATCCCTATGGCCGCGTCATCGCGCTCACCGCCTCGCCCGACAAGGCGGTCGAATGGGGCGTCGACGAAACGCGCGTCCTGCCGTTCTCCGAAGGGGTCGGTGGGCGTTACTCGCTGTGGTCGTCGATCGGCTTTCCCGCCGCGATCAAGCTCGGCTGGGAACAGTTCGAGGAATTGCTGGACGGCGCGGCGGAGATGGACCGCCATTTCCGCCTGTCCGCGCTGCACGAAAACGCCCCCGCGCTCGCCGCCTTCGCCGACCTATATTACACCCAGGTCCGCCATTGCGAGACGCGCGCCACCTTCGCCTATGACGAACGGTTGCGCCTGCTGCCCAGCTACCTGCAACAGCTGGAAATGGAATCGAACGGCAAGGGCGTGACGGTGGACGGCACGCCGGTCGGCCGCCCGACCGCGCCGATCACCTGGGGCGGCGTCGGCACCGATGCGCAGCATGCGGTGTTCCAGCTGCTCCACCAGGGCACGCACATCGTCCCCGTCGAATTCGTCGCGGTGACCGAGGCGGGCGACACCCTGCCCGCCGAACATCACCGCCAGCTGCTGCTCAACGCCTTCGCGCAGGGCGCGGCGCTGATGAAGGGCAAGCAGGCCGACGATCCCGCGCGCAGCTATCCGGGCGACCGCCCGTCCTCGACACTGCTGCTCGACCGGCTTGACGCGCGCACGCTGGGCGCGCTGATCGCCTTCTACGAACATCGCGTATTCGTGGCCGGCGTACTGCTGGGGATCAATTCCTTCGACCAGTTCGGCGTCGAGCTGGGCAAGGAAATGGCCAAGGCCGCGGCGAAGGGCGGCGGCGACTTCGACCCCTCCACCACCGACCTGATCGCCCGCGCCGGTCTGGCGTAAGCGCGGGCGACCGACTATGTGTATGGCTCGGCGGAGCCATACACATGCGGACGAATATCGACATCGACGACGCGCTGATGGCGCAGGTCATGCGGATCACCGGCAAGCGTACCAAGCGCGATGCCATCCACGCCGCGATGGCGCGGCTGGTCGAGTTGGACCAGCAGACCGCGATCCGCGACCTGCGCGGCACGATCGAATGGGTCGGCGATCTCGACGACATGCGGACCAGCAAATATATCGCTGCCGACATATGATCCTCGTCGATACCGGCGTGTGGATCGACTATTTCGGCGGCACCCGAACGCCGCAGACCGATTGGCTCGACGATCATCTGGCGGTTCGCCGTTTCCTGGTCGGGGACCTCGTCCTTGCCGAGGTCCTGCAGGGCTGCCGTACCGACCGGCAGTTCGATACGCTTCATGCCGCGCTGGACAGATTTCGCCTGCTTTCCATCGTCGACGGGCAGGTGGCCGTGGCCGCCGCCCGCCATTATCGCACGCTACGCGCGCTCGGCATCACGATCCGCAAGACGATCGATACGCTCATCGCCACCCGGTGCATCATCGCCGATATACCGCTGCTCTACGGCGACCGGGACTTCGATCCGTTCGTCCAGCATCTCGGGCTTCGCTCTGCGATGCAGCTGCCCGCGCACTGACCACCCTGTCCTACTGCCCGTGCCGCTGTTACCAGCGCGGGCACGAACCGGCCTCCCGCCGGTTCAGCACTAACCCCGCGACCGTCTCAACATTCGCAACATTCGCACACGCCGGAGCCTGAATATGTCCGACTACGATTACGACCTTTTCGTCATCGGCGCCGGTTCCGGCGGCACGCGTGCGTCGCGGGTTGCGGCGGCGCGTGGTGCGCGCGTGGCGGTGGCGGAGGAATATCGCGTCGGCGGCACCTGCGTCATCCGCGGCTGCGTGCCCAAGAAGCTGCTCGTCTATGGCGCGCATTTCGCCGAGGACCTGCGCGACGCGCGGCATTTCGGCTGGGATGTGCCCCCCGACTGTGCGTTCAGCTGGCCGCGGCTGCGCGACAACGTGCTGAAGGAAGTCGACCGGATTAACCAGGCCTATACCACCACGCTGGAATCGAACGGGGCCGAGATCATCCACCAGCGCGCCACCGTCTCCGGCCCGAACGAGGTGACGCTGGCCGACGGCACGACGAAGACAGCGAAGACGATCCTGATCGCGGTCGGCGCGCATCCCGCGGTGCCCGAATGTCCCGGCCATGAACATGGCATCACCTCGAACGAGGCGTTCCACCTCGATGCGGTGCCCCAGCGCGTGCTGATCGCGGGCGCGGGCTATATCGCCAACGAATTCGCCGGCATCTTCCACCAGCTGGGCGCGCACGTCATCCTGATGAACCGGTCGAAGGAGATATTGCGCGGCTACGACCTGCAGATCCGCGACCGGCTGCTCCAGATCAGCATGATGAAGGGGCTGGAGTTCCGCTTCGACGCCACCTTCCAGGGGATCGAGAAGCTGGATGACGGCTGCCTGAAGGTCAGCATGGCGAATCATGAGCCGGCGGTGGTCGATATGGTGATGTTCGCCACCGGGCGCAAACCGAACACGCACGGACTGGGCCTCGACACCGCAGGAGTGGAGCTGGACGATATGGGCGCGGTGAAGGTCGATGCCGACAACCGCTCCACCTGCCCGTCGATCTACGCGATCGGCGACGTCACCAACCGCATCCAGCTGACCCCGATCGCGATCCGCGAAGGGCAGGCGTTCGCCGACAATCTGTTCGGCGGGAAATCGACAATGGTCGACTACGATTGCGTGCCCTCCGCGGTGTTCAGCCACCCGCCGATCGCCGGCGTCGGCATGACCGAGGCGGAGGCGCGGCAGAAGCTGGGATCGGTGAAGATCTATTCGTCCGATTTCCGCCCGATGAAGAACGTGCTGGCCGGCCGCGACGAACGCGCGCTCTACAAGATGGTGTGCGACGGGGAAACCGACCGCGTCGTCGGCATCCACATGATCGGCCCCGACGTGCCGGAAATCATCCAGTCCGCCGCCGTCGCGGTGAAGGCGGGACTGACCAAGGCGCAATTCGACGCCACCGTCGCGCTCCATCCGACCATGGCGGAGGAACTGGTGCTGCTGAAGTAGCGGCGCTCCCAATACGTCACCCCAGCGAAAGCTGGGGTTTCCCGGTAAGGGAACGAAGCGCGGCGCCCGCCTATCCCGCTGCCACCGCCCCGCGCTGCGCCGGGATCACCGCGGCGGTCATCCGCGCGATGCACACCAGCCGCTCGGCCGCGTCGGTGATGCGGATCGTCCAGACCTGACTGGTGCGGCCCAGGGATTCGGCGCGCGCGGTGGCGTGGACATATCCGTCGCCGGCGGGGCGCAGGTGGTTGGCGTTGATCTCCATGCCCACCGCCGCCGACACCGCCGGGTCCAGCGTCGCCATCGCCGCGACCGATGCGACCGTCTCGGCCAGCGCGACGGAGGCGCCGCCGTGCAGCCGGCCGTAGGGCTGCTTCGTCCGCTCGCTCACCGGCATCCGCGCGGTCAGCCAGTCGTCACCGGATGCGACGAATTCGATCCCCAGGAAACCGGGCATCGACGTCGCGCCAACCGCGGTGAGCCGCGCCAGATCGGGAGTACCGCCGTGCCAGATCGTCGTATTCGTGGTCATGCCCGCCTCGTGGTTCCTGAATCGGTGGGAAAGGGAAGGATCGTCTCGTACCGCGCCAGTTCCGGCGCACCGGGTATCCGCGCGCCCCGCCGCAGCAGGAAGGCGTGGCGGACGATCTCCGCCTGCTGCTCGATCCCGTATCGCTCCAGTCGCCAGCCGGGGCGGATCGCATAATGGTAACGGCAGAACGGATGGCGCGCGAGCGGCAGGCAGATGCCGCGCTGGTGCTGCCAGATGTGGCACATCTCGTGGATGAACAGCCCCTGCGCATCCAGCGGCGCATCGGCGAAATCGTCACGCCACAGGTCGCCGCGCGGATGGAAGTGGATCGTGCCGGCCGGCGCCATCACCACGCCGCGCGGCTGGAAGAACGCCCATTTGCGCCGTGCCAGCGCCACCTGCCCATAATCGATCGTGTCGCCGTACACCGACCGCGCCAGCGCCACCTCGCCCGCGGTCAGCGCGCGCCGTGTCACTCCGGCGCCGCCTCGCCCGCGCCGATCACCGTGGCGGGCACCTCCACCGCGCTCCCGTCATCGAAGCGGAAGGTAAGCGGCAGCTTGCCATTCGGCGTCACGCCGGCGGGCAGGCCGAACAGCATCGCATGAAAGCCGCCGGGCGCCAGCTTGACCGTTCCCGCCTTGGGCACCGGCACCGCCTTCACCGCGTCCATCGCCATCATGCCGTTGCCGGTCATGCGGCTGTTGTGCAGTTCGATGCGCGCGACGCCGGGCGCGGTGATCTGCACCAGCGCCGCGTCCTTCGCCCCGCCGTGCAGCACGGCATATCCCGCCGCCGGCCGCCCCGGCACCGCCGCGAGCCGGACATAGGCATCGCCCGCGACCGGCGCCTGCGGCGCGCCGGAACAGGCGGCAAGGATCAGTACCGGTGCAAGCGCCATCATCCGCATCGCATCATCTCCCATCATCTCGCCCCTGCCTACGAAGCCGTGGCCGCGCCCGCAATCCTACCGCCGCGCATCCGCCTTCTTGGTGCGCAGCGTCGCGCTGGCGGCGGCGGGATCGTCGGGCCACGGGTGGCGCGGGTAGCGGCCGCGCATCTCCTTGGCCACTGCGCTCCAGCTGCCGCGCCAGAAACCCGGCAGGTCGCGCGTCGTCTGGATCGGGCGTCCTGCGGGGCTGGTCAGCGACAGGACCAGCGGCACGCGTGCTTCCCCCACCACCGGATGCTCGTCCAGCCCGAACAGCGCCTGGACACGCAGCTCGACGGTCGGCCCGGCCTCCGCGCCATAATCGATCGCATGGGTCGATCCGGCGGGGCTGGTGAAATCGGCCGGCGCCAGCCGGTCGGTCTGGCGCAGTGCGTCCCAGCCCAGCAGGTTGCGCAACGCATCGGTCAGCGCCCCCGGCGCGATCGCGTCCAGCCGACGCTTGCCGGCCACCAGCGCGGGCAGCCATTCGTCGATCCGCGCGATCAGCACCGCATCGTCCAGCGGCACCCCGGCATAGGCCGCGCGCGTCCGCAGCGCCTGCGCCCCCGCCGACCAGGGGAGCAGCGCCGGCCCGTGACGGCGCACCCCCTCCACCAGCGCGGCGGCGATCGTCGCGGGATCGGCGGCGCTGTCCGGCCCGCTCGACACGCGGATCGCGCCCAGCCGCCGTTGGCGCAGCGCCTGCACCGCACCGGTGGCCGGATCGAAGCTGGCGGTACGATGGGTGGCGATCCGGTCGGCGAACATCCCCTCCACTGCGTCCGCGCCGATCGCGGCGGCGGACAGGATGCGCGCGCCCGC
>NZ_LSJO01000204.1:0-222 GCF_001556735.1 Sphingomonas sp. CCH9-F2
CCCCGCCGTAGCGGTTCGGCAAGCCCCGGATCAACCGTGACGATGATCCTGCGCCCGCGCGCTCCCCTGTGCACGCCGCGCAACCCCTGCTATCGACGCCGCGCGCGCCCGCGGGCGCGCGCGGCGTCGATAGCAGGGGTTGCGCGGCGTGCACAGGGGAGCGCGCGGGCGCAGGATCATCGTCACGGTTGATCCGGGGCTTGCCGAACCGCTACGGCGGGG
>NZ_LSJO01000205.1:0-6740 GCF_001556735.1 Sphingomonas sp. CCH9-F2
GGGGTTGGGGCTGGGATCGGAGTGGGTTCCGCTGCCGCTGCCGGGGCAGGCTGCGGCGCGGTGTCGCGCACCTCCACCCCGTCCGCCTTCAGATCGGCGATACGCTGTTGCTCGTCCGCCTCCGCGGCCCGGCGCGCGCGCTTGTTGCGCGCGCCGACGATCATCGCGATGACCGTCAGGATCGCCGCGATCGCAACGATGACCAGCGCGATCGTGACCAGCACGCCGTCCTGCGACACCGGTTCGAGAGAGAAGCTGCCTGAATTCATCTGGGCATCCTGTTAGACGTATCGCCGGGGATCAACCTTCGTCGATCGCCTTGGCTCCGATATCGCGGCGGAAGAATCCGCTCGGGAAGTCGATCGCATCGACCGCGGCATAGGCCGCGCGCTGCGCCGCCGCGATGTCGGCACCCCTCGCGGTGACCGCCAGCACGCGCCCGCCGTCGGCGACCAGTTGCTCGCCGCGGCGCGCGGTGCCCGCCTGGAAGACGACCGCACCGTCGCGTTCCGCCGCCGCGATCCCCGCGATCGCGCCGCCCTTCTCTGGCGTGCCGGGATAGCCGCTCGCCGCCATCACCACCGTCAGCGCCGCGTCGTCGGTGAAGGCGGGCGCGGGCAGGTCCGCCAGCCGCCCTTCCGCCACCGCCAGCAACACCTCCGCCAGATCGCCGGCGAAGCGCATCATCAGCACCTGGCATTCCGGGTCGCCGAAGCGGACGTTATATTCGATCAGCTTCGGCCCGTCAGCGGTCAGCATCAGCCCGGCGTAGAGCACGCCGACATAGGGCGTGCCCGCCGCGGCCAACGCGTCGATCGTCGGACGCACGATCTCGCCCAGCGCGCGCTCCTCCAGTTCCGGGCTCAGCACCAGCGCGGGGCTGTACGCGCCCATGCCGCCGGTGTTCGGGCCGGTATCGCCGTCGCCGACGCGCTTGTGGTCCTGCGCCGATCCGAACACGGCGGTCGCGCTGCCGTCGGACAGGACGAACAGGCTCGTCTCCGGTCCCTCCAGCCGCTCCTCGATCACCGCCTCGACCGGGCCGTTGGCGTACAGGTCGCGGATCGCGGCCTCCGCCTCGGCGCGGGTGTCGGCGACCACCACGCCCTTGCCCGCGGCCAGGCCGTCGGCCTTGATGACGCAGGTGTCGCCGAAGTCGTCGAGGCAGGCGAGCGCGCCGTCGCGGGAGGTGACGCGGAAATAGCGCGCGGTGGGGATGCCGACGCGTGCGCACAGATCCTTGGTGAAGCCCTTCGACCCTTCCAGCCGCGCCGCCTCGCGCCCCGGCCCGAACACCGGTACGCCGATCGCGCGGACATTGTCGGCCAGGCCGTCGACCAGCGGTCCTTCGGGGCCGACCACCACCAGCCCGATCTGCTGGCGGCGGACGAAGTCGATCACCGCCCGGTGATCCGCCACGTCCAGGTCGGCGATCGTCGCATGCTGCGCGATGCCGGGGTTGCCCGGCGCGGCGAACAGCGTATCGAGAAGCGGCGACTGCGCGAGTTTCCACGCGAGCGCATGCTCGCGGCCCCCAGACCCCACCAGCAGGATGTTCATGGCCGACCCCCTTCACGATACCCACCCCCAGGACAGCGGGGCGGGGCGGCTGGTAGCCGAGGCGATGCCCGGCGACAATGCGATGGCGCTCAGCGTCAGCGAACTGTCGGGCCGCCTGAAGCGGATGGTGGAGGGCGAATTCGGCCACGTCCGCCTGCGCGGCGAGATTTCGGGTTACAAGCGCGCGGCATCCGGCCACGTCTATCTGTGCCTCAAGGACGATGCCGCGGTGATCGACGGCGTGATGTGGAAGGGCAGCGCCGCCGGCCTCGCCTTCCGGCCCGAGGATGGGGTGGAGGTGGTCGCGACCGGGCGGCTGACGACCTATCCCGGCCGCTCGAAATACCAGATCGTCATCGACCGGATGGAGCTGGCCGGCGCGGGCGCACTGATGGCGCTGCTGGAGAAGCTCAAGGCGAAGCTGGCGGCGGAGGGGCTGTTCGATCGCGCCGCCAAGAAGCCGCTGCCGTTCATGCCGCGCACCATCGGGGTCGTCACCTCGCCGACCGGCGCGGTGATCCGCGATATCCTCCACCGGCTGGAGGATCGCTGCCCGACGCATGTCGTCGTCTGGCCGGTGAAGGTGCAGGGGCAGGGCGCGGCGGAGGAGGTCGCCGCGGCGGTGCGCGGCTTCGACGCGCTGCCCGCCGACGGCAGCGGCCCGGTGCGGCGCCCCGACCTGGTGATCGTGGCGCGCGGCGGCGGCTCGATCGAGGATCTGTGGGCCTTCAACGAGGAGCCGGTGGTGCGCGCGGTCGCCGCCTGTTCGATCCCGATCATCTCCGCGGTGGGGCATGAGACCGATACGACATTGTGCGACCACGCCGCCGACCTGCGCGCGCCCACGCCGACCGCGGCGGCGGAGATCGCGGTGCCGGTGCTGGCCGAGCTGCGGCTGTCGCTCGACGCGATGGGCAACCGCACCGAACGCTGCGCGCGCCGCTATGTCGAGCGCGGGCGCGAGCGGCTGGAGGCGCTGGCGCGCGTATTGCCGGCGCGCGACCGGCTGCTGGGGCCGCAGCGCCAGCGGCTCGACGACCTGGGCGGGCGGCTCGACCGCGGGCTGGAGCGGCGCGTGACGCGCGCCCGCGGCGAGCTGGACCGCGCCGGCGGCGCGATCCGACCCGCGACGCTGGCGCGGCGGGTGGAGGCGGCGCGCGCGCGGCTGGCGGACGTCGGCCGGCTGGTCGACAGCCTCAACCCCGACCGGATCCTGGAGCGCGGCTATGCCCGGGTGGAGGGGCAGGACGGCGCCACGCTGACCACCGCCGTTGCCGCCCGCGCGGCCGGCGCGATCCGCCTGCGCTTCCGCGACGGTGCGGTGGCGGCGCGGGTCACGGAAGGCGACGCACCCCCGCCGCCGCCCGCAAAGGTTGAGCGCAAGCCCGCGCGCGCCTATCCCGACTCCGGTACCGCGCAGCCACGGCTGCTGTGATCCCCGTTCGAAGGTTCGTTGACCGATGCTGATGTCCCACGCCGATCGCGCCGCGAAGGTCCATTACATGGCCAACGGCTTCCGCATCCTGTCGCCCGGCGACCATGTGCTGTGCGCCGCCACCGACGCGCGCATCCCGCTGGAGGACCTGCGCTACTGGGACGTCGCCACCCAGCGCCCCTTCGCCAGCGCCGCCATCGCCGCGCAGGAAATGGCGCCGGCGCGTTAGCGCAGGCGGATCGCGCGATAGCTGCGGCTGTCGACGTTGATGAAATAGCCGCCCATCGCCCCGCGCCGGACGCGCACCTTCGCGCCCGCGCGCGGCAGGAAGTTCATCGCCTCGGTGGTCTGCCACACCGGATGGCCCTCGTCGGCCAGCACGATCTCGCCGCGACCATTGGGGCCGGCGCGCGCGGCCTGGACGGTGCTGTTGATCTCCGTGAACGCCTCGCGCTCGTCGTCCTTGTCGCCGTCACCGCCGCCGAAGATCCCCAGCGACGGCAGGTTCAGCCCGAACAGCGAGCGCCGCGCCTTGCGCACGTCGCCGCGATCGACGATCCGCACGTCGCGCGATGCCACCGCCTGCTCCAGCGCGGCGCTGGCCTTGTCGAAACACGCCAGCCGCGCGTCCGCGGCGGCGATGCGGCGGCATTCGGCAAAGGACGCCAGCACGCGCGTCGCGCCGCCATCGGTCGCGCGCTCCTCCGCGGCTGCAAGCGCTGGCGAGGCAGCGGTCAGCAGCGTCGCGATGCCCAACGTGAACCTGACGGTCATCCTGTTCCTCCCAAGCGATACCCCAGCGCCCTAGGTCGCGCGCGCCGCAGCGACAAGTCAGCCCTGTGACCAACATGTAACACCCGTGCGAAAAATGTTGCCTGGGCATGACACTTGTTGCGGTTGCGGGGTCCGCCGCGATAGCGAAACGACATTCCGGGCGACGCACGCCCGGGGCACACAAGGGAGCGCGCCGGAAAACCGGCGTCTACAAGGGGACTTATATGCTGAACGTCTATCGTTCGCGCCTGCTCGCATCGACGCTGCTCGTCGGTGCGGCGGTGATCGCCCACCCGGCACTCGCACAGACCGCCGATCCGGCCAGCCAGCCCAAGACGGGCGTGCAGAGCACCGATCCGTCGGCGCCCGCCGCCGGCATCTCCAGCCAGGAATCGGCCCCGCCGGCCGGCGACAACAGCACCGGCGACATCGTCGTCACCGGCACGCTGATCCGCAATCCGAACCTGATCTCGTCCAGCCCGGTGTCGGTGATCGGCGCCGAGGAGCAGGCGCTGCGTCAGCGCAACACCGCGGAAGAGCTGCTGCGCGACCTGCCGGGCGTCGCGCCCAGCATCGGTTCGGCCGTCAACAACGGCAACGGCGGTGCGGCCTATGTCGACCTTCGCGGCCTGGGCAACTTCCGTAACGTCGTTCTGCTCGACGGCACGCGCATCACCCCGGCCAGCAGCGTCGGCCGCGTCGACCTCAACAACATCCCGCTCGCACTGGTGCAGCGCACCGATGTGCTGACCGGCGGTGCGGCGACCACCTATGGCGCCGACGCCGTGTCGGGCGTGGTCAACTTCATCACCCGCTCCGACTTTTCGGGCATGGAGCTGAACGTCTCGAACGGCATCACCGAGCGTGGCGACGGTGCCTCGTTCCGTGCCGACCTGACGCTGGGCGCGAACTTCGATGACGGTCGCGGCAACGCGGTGGTGTCGTTCGGCTACCAGGACGTCGACCCGGTCTACCAAGGCGCGCGCAACTTCTCGCGCAACAACTACACTTCGACATCGGGCGGTCGCGGCGGTTCGGGTACCACGGTTCCGGGCCGCTTCACGCTGCCGGCCGCATACAACACGATCGATCCCTCGACCGGCTCGCTTCGTCCGTATGTCGGTTCGACGGACGGGTTCAACTTCAACCCGTACAACATCTTCCAGACGCCGTTTAAGCGGTACAACATCTACGCCGCGGGCCACTATGACGTGTCCGACAAGGTCCAGGTGTACGGTCGCGGGCTGTTTTCGAAGAACACCGTCAGCACGATCATCGCGCCATCGGGCATCTTTGGTCAGCTGCTGACCATTCCGGTCAGCAACCCGTACCTGCCGGCTGCCGCGCGTGCGCAGTTCTGCGCCAACAACGACTTCGACCCGAACACCGCGGGTATCCAGACGTTGACCGCTGCGCAGTGCGCCGCCGCGGCAACCGCGACCTCGCCGAACGATCCGAATTTCCGCTCGTTCACGACGACCGTTGGCCGTCGCACGACCGAGGTTGGGCCGCGTCTTTCGGACTATGTCACGACTGTGTTCGATTATCGCGCCGGCGTGAAGCTGGGCATCACCGACTCGATCTCGCTGGACATTTCCGGCGCGTACGGCGAGTCGGAAAACCGTCAGACGCAGCAGAACTATGTGCTGATCTCGCGTCTGCGCACCGCGGTCTACACCACCAGCACGACCAGCTGTAATCTGGGTGCGTCGCCGGCGGTGCTGAACCCGAATCCGGCGCTGCCGCCGCTCGCCAACGCGGGTGCCGGCACCAATGCGGGCACGGGTTGCGTCCCCGTCAACATCTTCGGTGCCGATGGCTCGATCCTGCCGAATCAGGTGCCCTACCTGACCGCCGCCGCGATCACGTCGCAGAACACTTCGCTGGCGCAGGCCCGCGCGCTGCTCAGCGGCGATCTGGGTGCGTCGCTGCCGTGGGCGAGCGAGCCGATCGGCTTCGCGGTGGGTGCGGAATATCGCAAGTACACCGCCTCGCAGTTCGCCGACACGCTGTCGCAGACCGCGGGTGAACTGGGCGGCGCCGGCGGCGCCGTGCCGAACTTCACCGGCAGCTATGACGTCAAGGAAGGCTATGCCGAAGTCATCGCGCCGCTGGTGTCCGACCAGCCGTTCTTCCACAGCCTGACGATCGAAGGCGGCGTCCGCTATTCGAGCTACAAGGTGAAGGCCGCGGGCAACCCGAGCTACGACACCTGGACGTACAAGGGCGGCGGCAGCTGGGAACCGGCGTCGGGCATCAAGGTGCGCGGCAACTACCAGCGCGCGGTGCGCGCGCCGAACATCGCCGAACTGTTCTCGCCGCTTAACACCGGCCTGACCACGCTGGCGGTCGATCCGTGCCGTACCACTGCGACCTATGCGGGTCCGGTCGGGAACGCCAATCTGGCGGCCGTCTGCCTTGCGCAAGGTGCGCCGGCTTCGACGATCGGGGCGATCCGCAACCCGACCGCGAACCAGGCCGATGTGACCACCTCGGGCACCACGACGCTGCGGCCGGAAACTTCGAACAGCTTCACGGTGGGCGTGGTGCTCCAGCCGGACTTCGTGCCGGGGCTGTCGATCACGGTCGATTACTATAACATCTTGATCCGTAACGCGATTTCGCAGCCGGTTCCGGGTGATCTCATCACGGGTTGCTTCGGGGACAGCAACGGCAGCGGGATCACCGCCAACAGCGTCAACAACCCGATCTGCGCGCTCTTCCGCCGTAACCCGGTGACGGGCGGTCTGGACGGCGATCCGGCGACGACGCAGGGTCTGCTGCTGCCGGCGAGCAACTCGGGCAAGATCCTGACCGACGGTATCGACCTGGGCGTCAACTATCGCCGCGATCTGGGCTTCGCGAAGCTCAACCTCAGCTTCAACGGCAACTGGACGAACCGTTCGAAGTTCCAGGCGCTGGTGCCGGGTTCGGTCGTGCCGGTGGGCAACCCGATTGGCGGTGGCCTCGC
>NZ_LSJO01000206.1:0-3269 GCF_001556735.1 Sphingomonas sp. CCH9-F2
GGCGGCGGGGGTGGCGGCGTTCGCACTGGGCACCGACACTGCGGGGTCGGGCCGCGTGCCCGCCGCGTTCAACCATTTGATCGGGTTCAAGCCCAGCAAGGGCCGCTGGAGCACGCGCGGGCTGGTGCCGGCGTGCCGCACGCTCGACTGTATCACCGTCTTCACCGACGACACCGCCGATGCGCGGCTCGTCGACGGCGTGCTGGCCGGTTTCGACGCGGATGATCCCTATTCGACGCCACTGGCCGATCGCGGCGTCGCGGCGGGGCGGATCGGGGTGCCGCGCCGCGGGCAGCGAATGTGGTTCGGGGATGCGCAATCGGAGTATCTCTACGACCGTGCGCTGGCGACGCTGGCGGCGGGTGCGGAGATCGTCGAGATCGACATTGCGCCGCTGCTGGAGGCCGCGCAGCTGCTGTACGGCGGGCCATGGGTGGCGGAGCGGACGGCCGCGATCGGCGATCTGCTGACCCGCGCGCCCGATGCGATCGACCCGACGGTGCGTGCGGTGGTGGCGCCGGGCGCGGACATCGACGCGGTGACGCTATGGCGCGGGATGTATCGGCTGGCGGAGCTGAAACGCCATGCGGACATGCTGTTCCAGGACATTGATCTGCTGGCGTTTCCGACGACGGGCACCACCTATCGCGTCGCCGAGCTGCTGGCCGCGCCGGTCGCGCTCAACAGCAACCTGGGGTTCTACACCAATTTCGTGAACCTGCTGGACATGGCGGCAGTCGCGGTGCCCGCGGGCGTGCGCGACAATGCGACCGGGTTCGGGATCACGCTGATCGGGCCGGCGGACAGCGACCGCGCGCTGCTGGACGTGGCCGATCGCTATCTGGCGGCGGCCGACCTGCCGCCGCCGCCACCGCTGGATACGGGGGACAGAATGGACAAGGTGAAGCTTGCGGTTGTCGGTGCGCATCTGAAGGACATGCCGCTGCACTGGCAGCTGACGTCGCGCGAGGCGGTGTTCGTAGGGGCATTCCAGACCGCGCCGACCTATTGTTTGTACGCGATGGCGGACAGCGTGCCGCCCAAACCGGCGCTGGTGCACGACGAAGGCGGCGCCGGAATCGCGGTCGAGGTATACGAACTGGACGTCGCCGCCTTCGGCAGTTTCGTGGTCGAGGTGCCCGCGCCGCTGGCAATCGGCACGGTCGTGCTGGCGGACGGCAGCAGCGTGAAGGGCTTTGTCGCGGAGCCGCGCGCGCTGACGGGGGCGCAGGACATCACCGATCTGGGCGGCTGGCGCGCCTATATCGCGCAACGCGCGTGAGGAGGAACACGGATATGATGCGTTGGGGGGCAGCATTTGCGGCGATGGCGCTGACGGGCGGCATGGCACCGGCGGCGATGGCGCAGAAGGAACAGGTCATTTCCGTACCCGGTTTCGCCGACTTTCTGGCGGTGGACGGGACGACGGTATGGGCCACCAATCGCGGCCGCGTGGAGCAATGGTCGCTGGACGGAAAGCGCGCCGACGTGCCGATGGGGCGGCCGTGCGGCGCGATGGCGTTCGCCAACGACACATTGTGGGTTGCCGATTGCGAGAAGCGCGCGCTGACCCGCATCGACGCACGCACCGCCGCGGTCGTCGCGACGATTCCCACCGGCGTCGCCAATCCGGCGGGCGAGCTGAACGTCGTCGCCGGCGCCGGATCGATCTGGATCGCCAGCGACGACAAGGGTGCGGTGTCGCGGATCGACCCGGCGACCAACGCGGTCGTCGCCTCAGTCAAGGTCGCGCCGGGCACCTGGTATCTGGCGTTCGGCTTCGACGCGGTGTGGGCGGTCAGTGCGAACGGCCGCGTGCTGCAACGCATCGATCCGACCACCAATGCCGTCACCGCCACCGTACCGCTGGGCGCGCAGCCCGGATTCCTGGCGGCGGGCGAAGGCGCGGTATGGGTGCAGGAACAGGGCGACGGCACGCTCGCAAGGATCGACCCGGCGACCGCGAAGGTGACCGGCCGCGTCAAAGTGGGCGCGAAGCTGGCCTATGGCGATATCGACACCGGCGGCGGCAAGGTATGGCTGCGCACCACCGAGGACCAGACGTTCGCGGTGATCGATGCCGGCACGCTGGCGATCGACGCGCGCGTCGGCAAGTCGGTGGGCAGCGGCGCGCTACGCTATACCGACGCGGGCGTGTGGACCAGCGCGCATGACCATCACACGTTGTCGTGGTGGCCGGCGCCGGTGACGGGGGGTGCGGCGAAGTAAGGCGCGGCGCTGAAGGCGAAGATCGGTTCGCGCAGAGGCGCAGAGAGGGCGCGATTCCGGCGGGTTGTCGTATCCGTTGCAGCGAGGCTTTGGCCGCGATGGTGAAGCGGCCCCGTGTCGGTCGTCCGGCAATACATGATCGCAGAAGGAAGGCGTTCACCCGAGGGCGCGAAGGGCGCTCCGCTTGCCGTCCGCGTAGCGGCTTCATTTCTACCCGATGGGAAGAATGACGCTTCGCGTCCGCGCCCCCCTCTCTGCGCCTCCGCGTCTCCGCGGGAACGGCCTGCTTCTTCGCATGATCTGGCGCAAGATGGTTGTGGTCAAGCGCCGCGGGCCAGTTCCTGATCGCTCGGCGTGGCTTCCGTACCCCCGCCCCTGTTCGTCAGCGACGATCGGGGAGCCACTTATCCACAACGCGCGAAACGCCAGCGCGGCCCGGCACCTTGCGATGCCGGACCGCGCAGGCGCGTTCGGCAATCCGATCGGATCAGCGCAGCGAGGCGAGCTGGGTCACGCGCGGCGCGGCGAGTGCGGCCTGGCGCGATTCGATCTGGTTGCGGATGTCGGCGATCACCTGCGTGCGGCATGCGCGCGCCTTGTCGGCCAGCGCGAGGTGGACGCCGGCGAGACGATCGTCGCCGCACACCGCCTGCGCGGCCGCGTCCATGCGGATTGCCAGACGCTGCTGACCATCGGCGGTGGTCAGGTCGATGCCCTTGAGCTGGAGGACCGCGGCATCCTTCGCCAGCGGATTTTCGCTACCGGCGGCCTGCGCCGCGCCGGTGAATGCCAGGCCGAACGCGGCCGCGGCGATCAATCCCACCTTCATCACTCTCTCCTTCCGCCTTGTCAGCGGCCGTTCGCGCAGTGCGCGACGGCGCACGCCACATAGGGACGTGCGACAAATGCGGCAAGAAGGCGGCGGCAATTAAATCTGCATCAATGTACCCGGACCGTGAGCATGGCGAGGTCGATCCGGTGGCCGAGCAGCCCGATCGGCAGATCCGCCAGCTGCGTGGTAGCCGCCCCATCCCCCCCGC
>NZ_LSJO01000207.1:0-3963 GCF_001556735.1 Sphingomonas sp. CCH9-F2
CCGACCTGTCGCTGACCACGATCATGGTCACGCGCGTGGCGTTCAGCAGCGCTTCCGCCATGTCGTGCGTGACCATGATCGTGGTCAGCGACAGGTCGGCGTGCAGCCGGCGGATCGCGCCCGCCAGCGCCTCGCGCGTGACGGGGTCGAGCGCGCCGAACGGCTCGTCCATCAACAGCAGCCGGGCCTCGGCGGCCAGCGCGCGCGCGACGCCGACGCGCTGGCGCTGCCCGCCCGACAGCTCCGCGGGCATCCGCCCGGCAAAGGCGCGCGGCAGTTCGACCAGGTCCAGCATCGCCGCCACCCGCGCCGGATCGCGCCGCCCCGCCAGCACCAGCGGCATCGCGATATTGTCCCCCACCGACAGGTGCGGGAACAGCCCGACGTTCTGGAAGACATAGCCGATCCGCCGCCGCAGCCGAGCGGGCGGCTCGTCCGCCACGTCGCGCCCGTCGATCGCGACGCGCCCCGCATCGGGCACGACCAGCCGGTTGACCGTTTTGAGCAGCGTCGACTTGCCCGACCCGGACGTGCCGACCAGCGCGACGAAGCTGCCGCCGGCGATGTCCAGCGTCACGCCGTCGACCGCCGCACCGTCGCCGTACCGCTTGGTGACGCCTGCGAACGAGACGGCGGGGCCGGGCGATTGTTCTGGCATCGCCGCGCACGATGCGGGAAGGATGAGGCTGGCACAAGCCACGCAAACGATGGCGGAGGGGACGAGAGGATGAAGGCGATCCTGATTACCGGCGGCGGATCGGGCATCGGGCGCGCGGTCGCGCTGCACTTTTCGGCGCAGGGCTGGCGTGTCGGGCTGGCGGATATCGACCAGCGCGCGCTGGCGGATGCCGCCGCGATGCTGCCCGCGGACCGCACCTCGACGCATGTCATGGACGTGCGCGACGCATCGGAATGGGAACATGTGCTGGCCGAATTCGCCGCGCTGTCTGGCGGGCGGCTGGACGTGTTGTTCAACAACGCCGGCATCGCGGCCGGCGGCGCGTTCGGGGACATGGGGCTGGACGCGCTCGACCGCGTGATCGACATCAACTTCCGCGGCGTCGCTTATGGCGCGCGGCTCGCCTATCCATATCTGAAGGCGACGCCGGGGTCGTGCCTGCTCAACACCGCCTCCGCGTCCGCGATCTACGGCAGCGCCGGCCTGTCGGCCTATTCCGCGACCAAGTTCGCGGTGCGCGGCCTGACCGAGGCGCTCGACGCCGAATGGGCGCCGGACGCGATCAAGGTGCGCGACCTGCTGCCCGGCTTCATCGACACCAACCTGCTGTCGATCGGGCTGGCGGGGACCAACCGCACCGCGCGTGAGGCGGTGGTCGATTCGGGGCTGGAGTTCACGCCGGTCGAGGTCGTCGCGCAGGCGGCATGGGATGCCGTCCACGGCGACAAGCTGCATTCGCCGGTCGGCAAGACCGCGCGTCGGCTGACCTTCGCGGCGCGCTGGATGCCCGGACGGCTGCGCCGGATGATGCGCAGCCGCGTGCTGCTGCGTTGATTGCGCTCAGCCGCCCAGGATCGAATCGATCGCGGTCGCCAGTTCGACGTCCAGCGCCGACAGCCCGCCGGCGTCATGCGTGGTCAGCAGGATCTCCACCCGGTTCCACACATTGGTCCATTCCGGGTGGTGATCGGCGCGCTCCGCCAGCAGCGCCACTTGCGTCATGAAGCCGAACGCCTCCGCGAAATCGGTGAACACGATCGAGCGGGTGATCGCGTCGCGCGCCTCGTCATAATCCCAGTCGGGCAGCGTATCGAGCGCGTCGGCGCGCTCGGCTTCGCTCAATTGTTCGATCGTGCGGGTCATGACGTGCCTCTGCGCTTGCGGCGGGTGATCGGCGAGCGGTATGGCCGGCGGCATGGACGGGCAAGAGGCAATGGGCGCGCCGCCCTCCGCAGACGCGATCGAGGCGCACGCACGCGCGACGATCGCGCGGCTGCCCGCGGAATTCCGCGCGCATCTGGGCGACGTGGTGCTGGTGGTCGAGGAGGAGGCGGATGCCGAGACCCTCGACGCGCTGGGCATCGATCATCCGCTCGACCTGACCGGCCTGTACCACGGGCGCCCGGTCGGCGAGAAATCGGCGTTCGACAGCGGCGCGCTGCCTGATCGCATCCATCTGTATCGCCAGGCGATGCTGGCCGAATGGTGCGAGACGGGGGTGCGGCTCGACGATCTGGTCGCGCATGTGACGATCCATGAGATCGGGCACCATTTCGGCCTGTCCGACGACGACATGCACGCCCTCGAAGCGGCGGTGGCGGATTGAGCGGCGCGGTTCGCGCCGTTGACGTCACCGTTGGGCGCGGCGGGCAGCTGCTGGTCGAGCGGTTCGACCTAGCCGTGGCGCCGGGCGGCGCGGCGGTGGTCACCGGCCCCAACGGCGTCGGCAAGTCCAGCCTGCTGCGCGTGCTCGCCGGGCTGCTGCGTCCCACCGCCGGGCATGTCGAGCGCGAGGGGGCGGTGGCGTGGATGGGCGAGGCCGCCGCGCTCGACCCCGAATGCGCGCTGGCCGACGCGCTCGCCTTCTGGGCGGCGCAGGATGCGCGCGCCCTGCCGGAGGTGCGCGTCGCCGCCGCGCTGGACGCGATGTTGCTCGGCGATCTGGCCGACGTCCCCGTCCGTTTCCTGTCGACCGGGCAGCGCCGCCGCGCCGCGCTGGCGCGGGTGGTGGCGTCGGGTGCGGACCTGTGGTTGCTCGACGAACCGGCGAGCGGGCTGGACGTGGGCGCGGTGGAGCGGCTGGAACAGCTGATCGCGGGGCACCGCGCAACCGGCGGCGCGGTGGTGGTGGCAACCCACCAGCCGCTGGCGCTGCCCGACGCGGCTGGGGTCGCGCTGTGATGGGCGCGCTGGTGTGGCGCGACGTGTGGCGCGGCTATGCCGGCGGCGGCGCGACATTGGTGGTCGCGTTCTTCCTGCTGGTGGCGGTGCTGTTCCCGTTCGCGATCGGCCCCGATGCGTCGCTGCTGGCGCGGGTCGGTGGCGGCGTCGTGTGGGCCGCGGCGCTGCTGGCGGCGCTGCTGCCGGTCGAGCGGCTGGTCGCGCCCGATCTGGAGGCGGGGGTGATCGACCAGCTGGCGGTGCGCGGGGTGTCGCCGGTGACGATCGCGGCGGCCAAGACGGTGGCGCACTGGCTCGCCTTCGCCCCGCCGCTGTTGCTGGCGACGATCCCGGCGGCGGCGCTGCTCAACCTGTCCGCCGAACGGCTGGCGCTGGTCGTCGCTGGGCTGGCGATCGGCACGCCGGGGCTGGCGGCGCTGGCGGTTACCACCGGCGCATTGGTCGCGGGGCTGCGCGGTGCCGGCGCGGTCGCGGGCCTGGTCATGCTGCCGCTGGCGGTGCCGCTGCTGATCTTCGGCGCGGGCGCGATCGACGGCGGGGCGGGCGGGCTGAAGCTGCTGGCCGCGGTCAGCCTGCTGCTGACGGTGGGCGGCCCGATCGTCGCCGGCGCGGCGATCCGCATGGGAATGGAATGATCGGGACGGCGGCGTCCTACCGCGACCAGCGCGCCCAGATCGCGGTCGGCAGCGTCAGCCCGCGCGCTTCCTCCCGCACCGCCAGTTCCCCCGCCTCGACCGTGCCGGGCAGGTCGGCGAACGCCTGGCGCAGCATCTCGCCGATCGCCAGCGCCGACATGCGCACCGCATAGACGGTGAGGAACAGGTAGCGCGATTCGGCGTCCAGCAGCCGCCGGCAATCGGCGATCAGCGCGGGCAGATGCTCCTCCAGCCGCCAGATCTCGCCATCCGGCCCGCGCCCGTATTTGGGCGGATCGAGCAGGATGCCGTCATAACGCCGCGCGCGCCGCACCTCGCGCGCGACGAACTTGGCGGCGTCGTCGACGATCCAGCGTACCGGCGCATCGGCCAGCCCCGACAGCGCCGCATTGCCGCGCGCCGCCTCGACCGATTTCTTCGACGCGTCGACATGCACCATCTTCGCGC
>NZ_LSJO01000208.1:0-21649 GCF_001556735.1 Sphingomonas sp. CCH9-F2
CCCCATGCCACCGCGCCGAACAGCGACCCGGCGCCCATCCGCCACAGCAGCGCGTTATAGACGCCGATCGCCAGCGTCAGCGATTTCATGAAGGCGTCCATCACCGAAAACAGCCCGATCCCCGCCGCCGCCACCGCGAAGGCGAGCGCAGGCGACAGATGGCGGGAAGAACGGCGGGTCATGGCGCGGCGGTATCACGTCGGCTAGGCCGCGACGACAGGAACCGGCAAGGAAAAGGCGCCCGCGATGCTCCGTCCGCTCATCATGCTGCTGCTGGCCGCGGCGGCGACCCCGCCCGACACCGCGGGCCGAACCGAGGTGATCGACCGCGCGGCGCTGGCGCGGCTGCGCGGCAACGAGGGTGTGTCGCTGCAGTGGATCGACTGGGACGGTACGCACCGCGGCCTGCTGCACGTCCGGCAGCCGGGCGCGCTGGTGCATATCGACGGGGAACAGCGCGTCGCCGGGCAGCCGGGGGTGCTGACGATCGACGGCGACGTGCTGCGCATCGCGGCGCGCGAGTTCACCTTCCGCGGGCGGATCGTCATCACCGACACCCCCGACGTCGGCCGCCGGTGCGTGCGCGACGGCACCTTCACCTTCCGCATCACCGGCACGCGCCGCTACTGGCGGTTGCAGCAGATGGAGGCGTGCGACGGCCTGACCGATTACGTCGACATCTATTTCTGAGGCGTGCCGCTCAGCGGATCAGGCGGATCTCCAGCCCGACGTCCAGCGCCGCCCAGGCGTGATCGGCGGTCAGCACCTCGGTGAGGTTCACCGTCGACAACAGCAGCGGCCCGGTTTCCTGCGACAATCGCTCGCCACCCGGCTCGCCCAGCAGCAACGCAAGCACGACCGACGAATCGACGACCAGCGTCACTCCCCCCAGTCCTGCCGTCGTTCGCGCAGGAACCGGTCGACGCTATACCCCTTCATCGCATCGCGCAGCCGTGAGAGCGCGGCGGCGAGATCGTCGCGGTGCAGGACAAGATGCTCGCCATCGCGTTCCAGCACCACCGAATCGCCGTCCCTGATCCCCAGTTCGCGGCGCAGCGCGGCGGGGATGACGATCTTGCCGCCGGCGATCACCTTCGCATGATAGGTCATGTCACGCCCTCCAGGACGCGACATATGCGACAGGTCCTACTCGGCGGCCAGTACCGGCGCGGCCTTGGCCGCGTCCGCCGCCTCGATCTCGGCGGCCTTGGCCTCGACCAGCCTGACGATATGCTCGATCATGTCGGCGTCCTGGACGTGATGGTCGGTGACGCCCGACAGATAGACCATGTGCTTGCCGTTGCCGCCGCCGGTGATGCCGATGTCGGTCTCGCGCGCCTCGCCCGGGCCGTTGACGACGCAGCCGAGCACCGACAGGCTCATCGGGGTGCGGATGTGCTGGAGCCGTTCCTCCAGCGCCTGCACGGTGCGGATCACGTCGAAGCCCTGGCGCGCGCAGCTCGGGCAGCTGACGACGCGCACGCCGCGGTTGCGGATGCCCAGCGCCTTCAGGATCTCGAACCCGACGCGCACCTCGTCCTCCGGCTCGGCCGACAGGCTGACGCGGATCGTGTCGCCGATCCCGAACCACAGCAGCGATCCGATGCCGATCGCGCTCTTCACCGTTCCGCCGACGAAGCCGCCCGCCTCGGTGATGCCCAGGTGCAGCGGGCAGTCGACCGCTGCCGCCAGCTGCTGGTACGCGGCGACCGCCAGGAAATGGTCGGACGCCTTCACCGCGACCTTGTATTCGTGGAAATCATGGTCCTGCAGCAGCTTGATATGATCGAGCGCGCTTTCGACCAGTGCGTCCGGGCACGGCTCGCCATATTTTTCCAGCAGGTGCCGTTCCAGCGACCCGCCGTTGACGCCGATGCGGATCGCGCAGCCGTTCGCCTTGGCGGCGCGTACCACCTCCGCCACGCGCTCCGACGAGCCGATGTTGCCCGGGTTGATGCGCAGGCACGCCGCGCCCGCGTCCGCCGCCTCCAGCGCGCGCTTGTAGTGGAAATGGATGTCGGCGACGATCGGCACCCGGGCCGCCCGCACGATCTGCCCCAGCGCTGCGGTGCTTTCCACATCGGGGCAGCTGACGCGGATGATGTCGACGCCCGCCTCCTCGCAGCGGCGGATCTGGTCGATCGTCGCCGCGGCATCCTCGGTCGGGGTGTTGGTCATCGTCTGGACGGTGACGGGGGCATCGCCGCCGACGGGGACGTTGCCGACCATGATCTGGCGGCTCGGGCGACGCTGGATATCGCGCCAGGGACGGACGGACATGAAGGCTTCCTATCGGTTCGCGGGCGATATAGCGATCCGCGCAGCAAAACGGAAATGGAGAGGGATGATGACGCTGTCGCTGTACGAGGCCGTGGTGCCGTCGATGCTCCAGACGCTGGGCGCGGTCGACGGCCTGCTGACCAAGGCCGAGGCCTATGCCGCCGATCATGGGCTGGACCCGGCCGACCTGATCGACGCACGGCTGGCCCCCGACATGGCGCCGCTGGGCTATCAGGTGAAGGCGTGCCGCGAGCATTCGCTCGCCGCGATCGCGGGTGTGCGCGACGGGCATTTCACCCCCAGCCGCGCGCCGTGGCCGACCGATTTCGCGGCCCTGCACGCGCTGCTGGCGGAGGCGACCGGCGCGCTGACCGCGCTGGACGCCGCCGAAATGGACGCGCTGGCCGCCGCGCCGGTCGATTTCGTGATGGGCGAGATGCGGCTGCCGTTCACCGGCACGACGTTCCTGCTGTCCTTCTCGCAGCCCAACTTCTATTTCCACGCCACCACCGCCTATGCGATCCTGCGGATGAAGGGATTGCCGCTGGGCAAGACCGATTTCCTCGGCCGGCTGCGCCTCGGGCGTTGATAGGAAGGCGCGCCAAGGGGTTAGCGTCACGCCGCCGAAGCTGTTAGGGGCGCGCGCGATGCAGCGGCACTACGGCCTCGACTGGCTTCGCATCGGGGCGTTCGCGATCCTGATCCTCTACCACGTGGGCATGGTGTTCGTGCCATGGGACTTCCACGTGAAGCTGCCGGGCGCCTGGTGGGTGGCGGTGCCGATGATGGCGTCGAACCCGTGGCGGCTGGCGCTGCTGTTCGTCGTATCGGGCTATGCCAGTCGCGCGCTGTTCCTGCGCAACAAGGTGCCGTGGCGGTTCGCGCGCCAGCGCAGCCTGCGGCTGCTGGTGCCGCTGGCGTTCGGGGTGGCGGTGATCGTGCCGGTGCAACCGTGGGTCGAACTGACCAGCCGCTACGGCTACGCGCACGGCTTCTGGCATTTCTGGCTGCACGACTATTTCCGCTTCGGCGCGCTGGGCCCGCTGGTGCTGCCGACGTGGAACCATCTGTGGTTCGTCGGCTATCTGTGGGTCTATACGCTGGTGCTGGCCGCGCTGGTCGCGATCGTGCCGGCGCGCGGGCGGCAGGCCGCGCAGCGCGGCTTTGCCTGGATCATGCGCGGCCCGGCGCTGCTGCTGCTGCCGATCGGGTGGATGGTGCTGGTCAATTTCGTCCTGTTCCCCGGCGGGCGCGAAACGCATGCGCTGACGGACGACTGGGTGGCGCACGCGACCTATTTCCCCGCCTTCCTGTTCGGTTTTGCGCTGGCGTGTGCGCCGGCGACGCTGGCCGGGTTCGTGCGGCGGTGGCGCGAATCGGCGGGGATCGCGATCCTGGCCTATCTTCTGGTCGCGGCGATCGAGATCCGCTGGCCGGGCAACACCATGCCCGCGCCATGGGGCACGGCCTTCTCCGTCGCGCGCGCGGTGGAAGGATGGGCGGCGGTCGCCGCGCTGATCGGCTATGCCGACGGACACTGGAACCGCGACCATCGCTGGCGCCCGATGCTGACCGAGGCGGTGTTCCCCTTCTATATCGTCCACCAGTCGGTGATCGTGGTGGTCGCCTTCTGGCTGCGCGCCACCGGCTGGCCGGTGTGGCTGGACGCGATCGTGCTGGTCGCCGCGACGGTGGCGGGGTGCTGGGCCTTCTACCTGATCGGCCGCGCGATCGGGCCGTTGCGCCCGCTGATCGGGCTGCGCCGCCACGCTTCGCGCCGGAGCGGCGTCGATCCACGCCCGGCGATCGCGTGAACGTTACTGGCCGAAACGTTACTGCCCGAACGTGCCGGGGCGGTAGAGCAGGGTGATCGCGACGCGGCGGTTGCGCGGATCCTGCGGATTGTCGGCGATCATCGGCTCGCGATCGGCCACGCCCTCGATCCGGTTGAAGCGCGATTCAGGGATACCGCCCAGCGCCAGCCGCCGCCGCGTCGATTCGGCACGGCCCGACGACAGCATCCAGTTGTTCATCGCGCGCGGATCGCCGAACGGCAGGCTGTCGGTATAGCCGCGGATCATGATCGGGTTCTCGGTCTCGCCGATGCCCTTGGCGACCAGCCCGATCAGCTCGCTCGCCTTCGAATCGAGCGTCGTCGTGCCCAGCGCGAACATCGAATAATCGGCGTCGTCGATCAGGTCGATGCGCATCCCGTCGGGGGTCATCGTGAAGCGGATATGCTTGGCCAGATTGGCCATGTCGCGGCTCTGCGCCATGCGGCGCATCACCTCCTGCTTGAGCCGCGCGAAATTGCGCTGGTCCTCCTGCGCCGCCGCGCTGCGCAGCGACCCCTTGGTACCGAAGCCGCGGACCTCGCCCGGCGCGCGTTCGGTGACGAGCGCGATGGCGCGGATTTCCGCGGTGCCCGCCTTGGCGCCGATCTTCTCCTTCGAGGTGATCGATTCGCCGCCGAACACGCCGCTGCCGCCGAGCCCGACCACCTTCTTGTCGATCAGCGTCGGCGCGAAATAATCGGCGATGCCCTTGCGCTGCTTCTCGGTCGTCGCGCCCAGCAGCCACAGCAGCAGGAAGAACGCCATCATCGCGGTCACGAAATCGGCATAGGCGACCTTCCACGCGCCGCCGTGGTGCCCCGCGGCGATCACGTTGATCTTCTTGACGATGACGACCTTGGGCGGCTGGTTGTTGCCGTGCGGAGCCTTGGCCATCGCGCTTACTTACCGCGCAGCCCGTCGAACACCTCGGCGAAGCCGGGCTGGTTCTTGTGGTCGATGCCCGAGCGCGCCGCCTCGATCACCAGCGGCTGCGGATGGCCGTGGAGCGAGGCGATGATGATCTGCTTGACGACGTGATAGATCGCCGCATCGGCCGCGATCACCTGCTTCAGCCGGCCCGCGAACGGATTGACGATACCATAGGCCAGCAACACGCCCATGAACGTGCCGACCAGCGCCGAACCGATCATCCCGCCCAGCACCGCCGGCGGCTTGTCGATCGAGCCCATGGTCTTCACGATGCCCAGCACCGCGGCGACGATGCCCAGCGCGGGCAGCGCGTCGGCCAGGCTCTGCAACGTGTGTTCCGGGCCCTCGACCTCGTGGTGGTGGGTCTTGATGGCATTGTCCATCACCTCCTCCACCGCATGGACGTCGAGCGTGCCGGACGAGACCACGACCAGCCGCAGCGTGTCGGCGATCAGGTTGACCAGGGTATGGTCCTTCAGCAGCTTGGGATATTCGGCGAACACCGCCGAGGACTTGGGATCCTCGACATGCGGCTCCAGCGCGATCGGCCCTTCCATGCGCAGCATCTTCATCAGCTTGCTGACCAGGAAGATGACGTCGAGATAGTCCTGCTTCTTGTACTTCGGCCCCTTGAACACCTTGGCCAGGCCGCCGCCCATCGCCTTCAGCTCGCCCATCGAATTGCCGATGATCAGCGCGCCGGCCGCGGCGCCGCCGATGATGAGCATTTCGTGCGGGATAGCGTGGAAGACGGGGCCGAGATTGCCGCCGGTGATGGCGAACCCGCCGAACACCATGCCGAGAAGGACGACGAGGCCGATGGCCGCAAACATGCGCGTTTCCCCGAAAGAAGGACGTGACGGTTACCGCAGCGTGGTTAACCCGGCAGGGGTAGCGAAGTGGTTACCGCGCGCGCGAAATTCGTACCGACCCCCTCCCCGCTCCTGCCGTCCCCGATCGCGCCGCCGGCGGCACGCCCCCGCGACGAAACCGCCGCCGGCGCACGGCGACGCCGCCGCGCGCGCGGCCGCGCGATCAGCGCAGATAGGTGAACAGCGACAGCTGCGACAGTTTCGAGAAGCTCTGCTGCGTCGCGTTGAGGATCGTCAGCGTCTTCGACAGCTCGGTATAGGCCTTGGTGACGTCGACATCCTCCAGCGAGGACCGCAGGTCCGCGCGGTCCAGATTGGAACTGTCGAGCAGCCCCTGTTGCAGATCGACCCGCGCCGCGCGCGCGCCGACCGACGCCTGCACCACCGATACCTGTTCGCTGGCCTCCTTCAGCGGCGCCATCGCGGCATTGGCGACGGTCTCGCTCGCCGTGCCGGTCTGCAACGCGGCGGCCAGCGTCGACAGCGCCTGCAACGTGTCGCCGGAGCCGGAGGTGAAGATGCGCGCGGCGGTCTCGGTCGGCTGGACCGACACGCCGTCGCCGATCGGGATTTCCGACAGCTTGTTGGCGGTGTTGTAGGTGAAGGTGCCGTTCGCGTTGCGGATCACCGCATCGGTGCCCGCCAGGCTGCCGAACAGCGGCTGACCGCGCAGGTCCTTGGTATTGCCCAGCCCGATCAGCGCATCGACGATCGAGGACAGCTGGTCGCCGATCACCTTGCGGTCACTGCCGCTGAGCGCGCCGTTGGCGGCCTTGTTCACCAGTTCGGTCGCCTGCTGCATCTGCACGCTGATCGACCCCAGCGTCGAATCGGCCTGCTGGAGCAGCGCGGCCGACAGGTCCAGGTTCTTGCCATAGACCTCGGCATCGGCGTCCTTGCGCGCCAGTTCGGCGATCTGCTGCGCCACCGCCACGTTTTCGGACGGGTTGGTGATCTTCTTGCCGGTGGCGATCTGCGTCTGAAGCCGCGTGGCGGTCTTCATCAGATCGCTCATCTTGCCGGCGGAGCGTTCGAACAACAGGCTGCTGGAAATCTGCATCGCGCTTACCTGATTTCGAGGATCGACTGGAACGTTTCGCGGGCGACCTGCACCACGCGGCTGGACGCCTGATATGCCTGCTGGAAGCGGACCAGATCGATCGCCTCCGCATCGAAATTGACCCCCGACAGCTCCGACCGGGCGGTCAGCGCGCCGTCGTGGATCGCGGTCTGCGCGTCCGACACCAGGTTGCGCTGCTTCAGCGTGGCGGCATTCTGGGTCACCAGTTTCTGCACGCGGCCTTCGTAATCGTCGCTGACGCGCAGCCCCGCGAGCGTCGCGAGGTTGCTGGCGTCGCGCTGCCCGCCGGTCTTGGCGGCGGCGATCTTCGCGCCATCGCTCAGCGCGACGGTGAATTTCGTCGGATCGCCCGCGGCGACGGTGAACAGGTCGGTGCCGGTCGCGCCGTTCAGATCCTGTCCGCTGCGCTGCAGGGTGTTGACGGTGCTGGTGAACTTGTCGGCGATCGCGCCCAGTTCCTGGCGGGTCGAGAAGATGCGCTGCGCGCCCTCCGCCACGCCGGCCAGCGCGCCGCCTTCGGGGCTCATCAGCTGCGACGATCCGTCGGCACGGGTCACCTGCAACGCGACGTTGCCGTTGCTGCGCGCATAGCCGACGTTGGTCGCCTCGCGCACGTCGACCAGCACCGGTCCGCTGTTGCCGCCGGCACGCACCGTCGCGCGGCCGAAGGAATCGAACTGCGCGTCGATGTCGGTCAGCCCGCTCATCTGTTCCAGCAGCTGGTCACGCTGGTCCTGCAATGCCGCCGCAGCGGACGTGCCGGGCACGACGGTCATCAGGCCCTGGTTGACCTTCAGCACCGCCTGGTTGAGCCGGTTGAGCTCGCCGACGTTCTGCACCGCGCGCGAATCGAGCTCGGTCATCGATTCGTCGAGCGAGCGCGCGGTCACGCCGAACGAATCGGCGACCGACGCCGACGCGCTCAGCATCCCGGCGCGCAGCGCGGTGCTGGTCGGTTCGCCCTGCAGCGCGGTCGCCGCGCCGAAGAAGGCGGTCATCTGCGTCGTCAGCGCGCCGCCGCCCAGCGCGGTCTCGATCCGCTGGAGCCACACCGAACTGGCCTGCGTGCGAGCCAGATCGGCACCGGCGTTGCGCACCGCCGCCTCGGTATAGGGATTGCTGGACCGGCCGACGCCGTCGACGATGACGCCGCTGCCGTTGAGGGTTCCGCTGCCGTAGCTGCCCGCCGACGCGACCTCGCGCATCACCGTCGTGCGGCGCACATAGCCCGCAGTCCCGGCGTTCGCGATGTTCTCCGACGTCGTCGTCAGCGCGGTCTGATACGCGCGGACGCCCGAAGCGCCGATGGCGAGCAAGTCACTCATTCTAACTGCGTGCCATGACCGGCATTAAGATTCGGTTGAGATTTCGCGAGAAAATCGGTCATCGCCTTGCCGATGCCGACCGGCGTGTGCTCGGCCATGTGGCGCACCGTCGCCTGGTCCTGCATGTCGCGGAAGGTGTCGAGCGCCTTGCTGTCGAACAGCGGGTCGGACAATTTGGCCTGGCGCATCGACTTCAGCATCATGCCGGTGAACACCGCCTCGAACTGCTGCCCGGCCTTGGCCAGGTTGTCGCGCGTCTCGGTGCGGCCCAGCCCCGAATCGATCCCGGTCGCACCGGAAATGGTCGGCATCGTCGTCATCACAGCACCACCAGTTCGGCCTTGAGCGCGCCGGCTTCCTTCAGCGCCTCCAGGATCGCCACCAGATCGGCGGGGCTGGCGCCGATCGCGTTCACCGCCTTCACCACATCGGCCAGCTTCGGGCCGGGCGACAGCAGGAACATCGGCTTCTTCTCCTCCTCGACCGACACGTTCGAGCGATTCTCGAGCGCGGTCTGCCCGCCGCTGAACGGCGCGGGCTGGCTGACGCGCTGATTCTCGTCGATGCGCACCGTCAGCTTGCCGTGCGTCACCGCCGCCGCGCCCAGCCGCACGGCCGAGTTGATGACGACCGTGCCGGTGCGCGCGTTGACGATCACCTTGGCGGACGGCTCGGCGGTCTCCACCGCCAGATTCTCGATCTGGCTCATCAGCGTCGCGCGCACGTCGGCGCCGACCGGCGCGCGCACCGCCACCGACACCGCGTCGGTCGCCTGCGCGGTGCCAAGCCCGAAGCGGCGGTTGATCGCGGCGGCGACGTTCTGCGCGGTGGTGAAGTCCGCGCGCGCCAGATTGTAGGTCAGGAACGGCGTATCCTCGAACCCGGTCGCGACCGCACGCTCGACGGTGGCCCCTTCGGGAATGCGACCGGTGGAGGGGACGTTGACGACGATCTTCGATCCGTCCGCGCCCTCCGCGCCCAGCCCGCCGACCGCCAGATTGCCCTGCGCCATCGCATAGGTCTGCCCGTCGGCGCCCAGCAGCGGGGTCAGCACCAGGCTGCCGCCGCGCAGCGACTTGGCCTTGCCCATCGACGCGACGGTGATGTCGATCCGCTGGCCCGGCTTGGCGAAGGGCGGCAGTTCGGCGGTGATCATCACCACCGCGGCGTTCTTCATCCCCGGATTGGCGTTGGGCGGCAGCTGCAACCCGAAGCGCGAGGCGACCGCCTTCACCGACTGGACGGTATATTCGAGATTGTCGTCGCCGGTGCCCGGCAGCCCGACGACCACCCCATAGCCGGTCAGCTGGTTCGAACGGATGCCCTGGAACCCGCCCAGATCCTTGATCCGGTCGGCGGTCGCAGGGGTCGCGACCAGCAGCGCGGCCAGCGCGAGGAGGATGGCACGGATCATCAGAACGGGCTCACGACCTGGAAGAAGCGGGACAGCCAGCCCTGGCGGCTGGAGCGGGCGACGTCGCCCTTGCCGGTATAGGCGATCTGCGCATCGGCGACGCGGGTCGATTCCACGCGGTTGTCGCGATCGACGTCGGCGGTGCGCACGATCCCCTTGATCTGCACGAATTCGTCGCCGCGGTTCAGCGTCACGCGCTTCTGCCCCTGCACCAGCATCGTGCCGTTGGGATAGACTTCCGCGACGGTCACCGAAATCTCGCCGGTCAGCGAATTGGACTGGTCGGCCGCACCCGTGCCGTTGAAGCCGCGGTTGCCGCTGACGCTGGCATCGCTCGCGCCGAACAGGCTGAGCGCGCCGGTGGTCGGCGGGGTCAGGCCGAAGCCGCCCTTCGAATCAAGTTTCGACGACGACGTCTTGGACGCCGCGGTGCGTTCGACCAACACGATCGTCAGCGGATCGCCGACGCGGCGCGCACGCCACCCTTCGTGCAGCGCGCCATAGCCGGCCGACGCCTGGAAGATCGCGCCATTGGCGGGCGGCGGCGGCGTCACCGGCGGCGCCAGCGGCGCACGGATCGCGGTGAAATCCTCCTTCGGCTTCTTGCGCCCGAACAGGCTGGCGTCGGCGGGCGCCGGCGCGAACGCCGCCGCGACCAGCGCCAGCGCGGTCGCGCCCAGCGCCAGTTCGATCCAGCGCGCATCGCGCGCCAGCGGGCGAAGGGGGATGGGGCGGGTGGCCATGATCTGCATTCCTGTCGCGATCAGATGTTCTGGTTGGCGTATTTGAGCATCTCGTCGGTGGCCGAGATCATCTTCGAATTGACCTCGTACGCGCGCTGGGTCTCGATCATGTCGACCAGCTCCTCCACGACGTTGACGTTGCTCGCCTCCAGCTGGCCCTGCCGCACGCGGCCACGCCCGTCCTGCCCGCCGACGCCCAGATTGGCCGCGCCGCTGGCATCGGTTTCGAGGAGGATGTTGTCGCCGTTCGATTTCAGCCCGGCCGAATTGGGGAAGCTGGCGACCTGGATCTGCCCCAGGTTCTGCGACCCCGACTGGCCCGGGACGGTGGCGGACACGGTGCCGTCCATGCCGACGGTGATCTCGCTGGCGTTGGCCGGAATGGTGACGCCGGGCATCACCTGATACCCCTGGCTGGTGATCAGCATCCCTTCGGGCGAGCGGCTGAAATTGCCGGCGCGGGTATAGCCCAGCGTCCCGCCGGGCATCTGCACCTGGAAATAGCCGTCGCCGTCCAGCGCGACGTCCAGGCTGTTGCCGGTCTGGTTCATCGACCCCTGCGTTTCCATCCGCGCGGTGCCCTGCACGCGCACGCCGGTGCCCAGGTTCAGGCCGGTGGCATACTTGGTTTCCGAGCTGGACGGCGCGCCCGCAGCGGTGACGACCTGGTAGGACAGCGTTTCGAACGACGCGCGATCGCGCTTGAACGCGGTGGTATTCACGTTCGCCAGGTTGTTCGAGATGACCCGCATCCGCATGTCCTGGGCGTCGATCCCGGTACGTGCGATGTGCATGGCGGCGGTGGTCATGAGCTAATCCTTCCTCAGCCCGGCAGGCGCATCACGGATGCGCTCGATTCGTCCATGGTGCGTGCTTCCTTCAGAAGGTTCGCCTGCACCTCGTAGCTGCGCTGGTTCTCGATCATGTCGACCAGCGCCTGGGTCATGTTCACGTTCGATCCCTCGAGCGTGCCCGACGCGACCTTCGCGTCGAGATCGGCGGGCAGCGCGCCGCCGTTGGGAACCCGCATCAGATTGTCGAGACCCTTGACGGTCTGCGACCCCTTCGACGAGACCACCTTGATCCGGTCGATCACCTGCGGCCCGCCGGTGTCGCCCTGCGCGACGATCGCGATCGACCCGTCCTGGCCGATCGACAGCTGGCTGTACGGCGGCAGCGTGATCGGGCCGGACTGGCCCACCACGATGAAGCCGTCGCCGGTTTCCAGCGCACCCGAGGGCGACACCTGAAGGTCGCCGCGACGGGTATAGGCCTCGCTGCCGTCGGCTGCCTGCACCGCGATCCAGCTGTTCTCGTCCGTCACCGCGACGTCCAGCGGGCGCCCGGTCTGCTGCAACGCGCCCTGCCGGCGGTCGATGTCGCGCACTTCCTGCCCGGTCGGCTGGCGCGCCGACAGCGTGGTGGTGCCGTCGGACAGGACGATGCGGTCGAAGATGACGCGATCGGCGCGAAAACCGGTGGTGGAGGCGTTCGCCATGTTGTTGGCGATCGCGGCCTGCGCGGACATGTGTGCGCGCAGACCCGTCGCCGCCGTATAGACCAGCTTGTCCATCTACCGGCTCCCGCCCCCGCCTGTCGCTTACGAGCGGATGTTGAGGATGGCCTGCGACACCTGCGTCGCGGTATCCAGCGCCTTGGCGTTCGCCTGGAAGTTGCGCTGCGCCGCGATCAGGTTGACCAGTTCCTCGGTGATGTCGACGTTCGACCCTTCGACCTGGCCCGACTTCAGGTTGCCGTAGCCGTCGGTCGCCGCCGAACCCAGGTTGGCCGCGCCCGAGATACCCGTCGCCTGCCAGTAACCGCCGCCGACCTGGCGCAGCCCAGTGGGGGCGGAGAACTTGGCCATCGCCACCTTGCCCAGCGGCACGATGTCACCGTTCGAGAAGCTGGCCTTGATGAGGCCCGAATCGTCCACCGTCACGCCCGCCAGCTGGCCGACCGCGACGCCGTCCTGGCTGCGCGAATTGACCGACGACGCGCTCGACAGCTGGGTCGAACCGGCCAGGCTCAGCGTGATCTGCTGCTGCGCCGCGCCCGAGGCCGGGATGAACGGATCGAACGCCAGCGTGCCCGTCGCCGGCGCGATCAGCGCGCCGGTGTTGCCGAACTTAAGCTCGACCGGCGGCGGCGGGGTGCCGGTGTCGCCGGTGCGGCGCATCGGCGCGTCGCCGACGAAGGTGAACACCTTCCACGTGCCGGTCGTCGGCGGCGACGCGGCCGGATCGCCCATCGCGGTGCGCACGTAATAGTTGGTCATCGTCATCGGATTGCCGTTTGCGTCGTAGATGCGGCTGGCGACCGAGTTGTTGTACGTGGTGGTGTCGGTACGGTCGAACTTCGTCGCATCCTTCAGCGACGAGGTCGACGTCAGCTGGACCGACGTGGCGACGTTCGCGGTCGCCTGCGGGGTGCCGCTGGTCTGCTGGATCTGCAGGTTGGTCAGCCCCTGCTGCCCGGTGGAGGTGACGTTGCCGTCATTGTCGACCGGATAGACCATCAGGAAGCTGCCCTGCGAATCGACCACGTTACGATCGTCGTCGACCGAGAAGCTGCCGGTACGGGTATAGTTGACCTGGTCCGACAGGCCGGTCGACTTCACCACGAAGAAGCCTTCGCCGACGATCGCCATGTCGAGCGCGTTGGTGGTGCCGTTGAGCGGGCCGTCCTTGAACTGCTGTACCGTGCCCTTCACCATGACGCCCGAACCGACCATCTTGCGCGGATCGGTCGACACATTCGACGCGATCACGTCGGCGAACATGGTACGGCTCTTCTTGAAGCCGGTGGTGGATACGTTGGCCAGGTTGTGGCTGATCGTGGCCATGTCGGTCTGCATCGCCTGCAGGCCGGAAAGCGCGGTGAAGAAGGACATGGTGTAAACTCCTCGCGGTAACGATGTGATGGCAGGTTCGTGGATGGGGGTGTCAGGTGACCTTGCGGACCGAAGCCGGCTTGACCTCGCCGAGGCCGGCGACATTCAGCACCGGCTCGCCGCCGGGCACCAGCGTGGCGGACTGGACCGGCGCCCACACCAGCGGCGTGGCGGCGACGATCGCGGACTTGTTCGCCGCCTCGACGGTGATCGTATAGGGGCCGTTCTCGACGGCGTTGCCGGCGTCGTCCTTGCCGTTCCAGTCGAACGTCGCGGTGCCCTGCGGCTGCTCGCCCAGCTGTAGGTTCTTGACGATCTTGCCGTCCTTGTCGGCGATCGCGACGTTGACGTCGCTGGCCGCGCCGCCCAGTTCGACCGCGCCGGCGATCCCGCCGGTGCTGCGCTCATAGGCGGTCTTGCCCTCGGTCAGGACGGTGCGGCCGACGAACGACATCGCATCGGCGGTGCTGGTCGCGCCGAGCCGCGCGGAGATGGCGGCCAGCGACTTGTTCATGTCGCTGATGCCCGCCACGCTGCTGAACTGCGCCATCTGGGCGACCATCTCGGTATTCTCGACCGGCTTGAACGGGTCCTGGTTCTTCAGCTGCGCGGTCATCAGCGCGATGAAGTCCTCCTGCCCCAGCGTAGTCTTGTTGCCCTTGGCGGCGGTGTTCGCCTGCGCGCCGGTGCGCGTGATCCCCGCCGCGGCCAGCGCGGCGTCGTAGCTGCTCTTGCTGGCGTCGGCGGCCGCCTGGGAGGTGAGGGTGAGCGAATTGCTTGCCATGATCAGCGACCCATCTTGATGGTGTCGAGGATCAGCTTCTTGGCCGTATCCATCACCTCGACATTGTTCTGGTAGCTGCGCGCGGTCTCCATCATGTCGACCAGCTCGCGCGATTCATCGACCGCCGCGTCGAAGACGTTGCCATCCTTGTCGGCCAGCGGATTGGCCGGGTCGTACCGCTTGGTCGGCGCCTCGCCGGCGGTGACGATCTGTTGCACGTCGACGGTCGACATGCCGCTGGCCGCGTCGAAGCTGGTGCGGAACACCGGCTTCATCGTCTTGTACGCGCCGTCCGCGGTGGTCGCGACGTTGCCGGCATTGGCCAGGTTCGACGCGGTCGTGTTCATGCGCGTCAGCTGCGCCGACATCGCGCGCCCGGCGACCTGGAAGATGGTGAGCGGGGAACCCGTGGGCATCGCTTATTCCCCCTTCAGCGCGCGGGTGATCTGGCCGATCCGCCCGTTCAGGAACGACAGCGTCGTCTGATACTGGACGGCGTTTTCGGCGAAGGCGGTCTGTTCGGTCGACAGTTCCACCGTATTGCCGTCCATCGACGGGGTGGTCGGCACGCGATAGCGCACCGCGCCGTCGATTCCGCCCGCATTGCCCGCCTCCACCGCGCCCAGCGCGGTGCGGAAGTCCAGGTCGCGGGCCTTGAAACCGGGGGTGGACGCATTGGCGATATTCGACGCCAGCACGCCCATGCGCTGGGAACGCACCTCCAGCGCACTGCCATGAATTCCGAACAATCCGTCAGCCATGGGCCGATCCTCCTTCGCACGAACAGGTGCTCGCCGAGGTATCAGCAAGGGGCGTGCCAAATGCCACGCAACGGGAACGAATCGCCGCCGGGGCGCCGCACGGCAGCAGCGGCGGCAAGCCTTTGCCGGTTGCCGGCAACGATCTTGCCGTCCGCGCGCCGTCGCGGCCGCCGTCCGTCAGCGCATGCGGATTGGCCCGCGGATTGCAGGGGGATCGCGCATGACACCCGGCACCTTCCTCGATCCCGCCGCGCTCGCCATCGTCGGTGGCGGCACC
Organism: Sphingomonas sp. CCH9-F2; assembly: GCF_001556735.1. Taxonomy (NCBI): domain Bacteria; kingdom Pseudomonadati; phylum Pseudomonadota; class Alphaproteobacteria; order Sphingomonadales; family Sphingomonadaceae; genus Sphingomonas; species Sphingomonas sp. CCH9-F2. Next base: position 15,196 of record NZ_LSJO01000208.1, read on the forward strand.
GTGCTGGCGACGCTGCTGCGCACCCCGCTCGCCGATGTCGCGTGCGCGCTGTCGGCGCTGCGCGTGCTGCTGCGGCGGCGGTTCGATGCCGGCCCGCTGGTCGAACAGATCGCCGCGCTGTCGCGGATCGCGCGGCGCCACGGCGCGATGGCGCTGGACCGCACCGTCGTCGCCGATCCCGACGTCGCGCTGGGCATTGCCGCGATCGTCGACGGAACGCCGGTGCCCGCACTGCTCGACGCGCTCGACACCGCGCAGCGCGCGCGCGTCGAACGCCACCGGATCGCCGCCGACGTATGGGCCGGCACGGCGGAGGCGGCGCCGGCGATGGGGATGGTCGGCACGCTGGTCGGGCTGGTCGCGATGTTCACGCAGATGACCGATCCCGCCGCGATCGGCAGCGCGATGGCGATCGCGCTGCTGGCTACCTTGTATGGCGCGCTGCTCGCCAACCTGATCGCGCAGCCGATCGCGACCCGCCTGCGCACCGCCGCACGGACCGAGGCGCTGGAGCGGCTGCGGCTGGCCGCGCCGCTCGCCGCGCTGGCCGCGCGCGAGGCGCCGCGACCGGTCTCGTTCGTGCCGCAGCGTGATGGCGCTGCTCCCGCCACGCCGATCGCGGAGGAGGATGCGGCATGACCGCCGACGACCTGCCCCTGCCCGCCCCCGCGCGCCCGCTGTGGCTGGTGACGCTGGCCGACCTGTCGCTGCTGCTGGTCGGCTTCTTCGTGCTGCTCCAGGCCAATCGCGATCTCGATCCGCGGCGGCTGGCCGAGGGGCTGGCCGCCGGCTTCGGCGTCACCGCGCCGGCGATGCCGGTCGCGGGCAATGCCATCGACGGCTTCGCCCCCGGCAGGGCCGATTTGCCGTATAGCCCCGCCGCGCTCGCCGCCTGGGCCGGTGCCGAGCTGCGCGATCCGCGCGTGCGGCTGACCGTCACCGGCGTCGCCGACACCGTCCCCGGCCATGGCGACGTCGACGCGGCCAGCGGCAGCGGCGCGGTGCTCGCCGCCGATCGCGCACGCACGCTGGTCGCCGCGCTCGCCCGCGCCGGAGTGCCCGACGCGCGCATCGATATCGCCACCGCGCTGCGCCCCGGGCGCCGCGCGGTCATCGTCACGCTCGCCTTCGCGGGCGATCCGTCCGTCGCTTCCCAGGGGAAACGTCCATGATCCTGCCGCTCCTCCTCGCCGCCGCCGCGGCGCCCGCTTTCCAGGATACCGCCGCGCTCGACCGCGCGGTCGCCGCCTTCACCGCGCAGCCGATCGGTGCGCTGGGCGGAGCGCGCGCGCCGGTCGATCCGCGGCTGCGGCTGGCGACCTGCCCGATGGTGGCGATGTCGTGGCGCACCGATGCGCATGACGCGGTCGTCGTCGCCTGCGCCGGTCCCAGCTGGCGGATCTTCGTTCCCGTGCTCGCCCCGCCGCGCGCCGCGCCCGCCGCCGCCACGCCGGCGCTGCGACCGGCCGCCGCCGTCCCCGCCGCCCCGGTGATCCGGCGCGGCGATCCGGTGACGATCGAGGCCGGTTCGGACGGCTTTTCGATCACCCGCGACGGCGTCGCGATGGGCGATGCCGCCCCCGGTGCGCGGCTGATGGTGAAGGTCGACGACACGCCGCGTCCGGTGCAGGCGGTGGCCGTCGCGGCGGGCCGCGCGACCCTGCCGGGATGGCCGGAATGATCGCGCCACAATGACCGCTATAAAAAAGTGCTAAAGTCACCGCCCCGATGGTCGTTTCTGCCGGTGTCAGCGGAACCGGATGGGTGCGGACATGGTAGACTCGGTAAGTTCAAACACGATCAGGGCAGGAGATCTTCGGATCGCCAACGTCGCGCGCGTCGCGGCGGCTCCGGCGGTGACGACCGACGCTCCAGCGTCGTCTCTTCCCGGCGTGCAGGCGCCACAGACGCTCGCCCGGTCGATGGCGACCAAGCCGCCGGTCGATTCGGAGCGGGTCGCCGCGATCAAGTCCGCGATCGCCAACGGCACCTTCCCTTTGTCGCCAGCGACGATCGCCGACCAGCTTATCGCGCTGAAATACGATTGGATGTCGCATGAACAGGCGTGACGCGCTGGTGCGCGTGATCGATCTCCTCCACGCCGAGATCGCCGCGCTCAAGGCCAACGACCTCAACGCCCTGGAACGCGCCACCGCGCACAAGCTGACCGCGATCGAGACGCTGCGCGCGCTCGGCGACGGCCCCGCCTCGCCCGAGGTACGCGCGCTCGCCGAGGAAGCGGACCGGCTGAACGACACCTGCCGCATCTACGTCAACCTGATGGCGGCAAATGTCCGCCGCCGCCTGCAGCTTCTTTCCGGCCAGGGCGGCAACGCCTATCGCCGCGGCAGCGTCGCCTACGCCTGATCCGCGCCACCCGCGCGCCGCGCGGCGAAATGGCACGCCTCTTGCTGATTGCGGCATATGACCGTGTCAGCGATTTCCCCGACGACCCAGCGCGTGACGTCCGCGATCCAGCGGGCCGCCCAGCGCACCGGCATCGACTTCGACTATCTGCTGGGCCAGGCAAAGCTGGAAAGCGGCCTGAATGCCACCGCGCGCGCGGGCACCTCCTCCGCATCGGGGCTGTACCAGTTCATCGAGCAGAGCTGGCTGTCGGTGGTCAAGAAACACGGCGCCGAACACGGGCTGGGCTGGGCCGCGGACAGCATCCAGCAGACCGGGTCGGGCCGCTTCACCGTCACCGGCGGCAATCGCGCCGCGATCCTGGGGCTACGCAACAATCCCGAGATCGCATCGCTGATGGCCGCCGAACATGCCGGCGACAATAAGGACGGGATCGAGGCGGCGACCGGCCGCGCCGCGACCGGCACCGACCTGTACATGGCGCATTTCCTGGGGCTGGGGGGTGCGCGCACTTTCCTGTCCGCGATGAAGGGCAACCCCGATCGCAGCGCCGCGTCGCTGTTCCCCGCCGCCGCGCGCGCCAACCGCAACGTCTTCTTCGAACGCGACGGCTCCGCCCGATCGCTGTCGGACGTGTACCAGCGGTTCGCGGACAAGCTGGGTGCGGGCGCCGCATCGGCGGGCGCGGGCACCGGCAGTGCCGCCGCCACCGCGATGCAGTTCGCGGCGCAGGCGCTGGCGATCGGCGACGACGCCACCGTGGTGACCGGCGCGGGGCAAAGCGCCAGCGACGCGCTCGCCTGGGCCAATTCCACGCTCGGCCGGATCCAGGCGGCGGCGGGCCAGTCGGCCGCCGCGGCCAATAACAGCATGTTGCGCCCCTCCCCCGATCATGCCCGCCTGGCGTACATGATGCTGGCGAGCATGGGGGGCTGACCCGGTGAAGCTGCTCCACAACGCGCGTCAGGCCGCGCTGCCCGCCGCGATCCTGCTGCTGGTCGTGCTGATGGTGGTGCCGATCCCGGCGGCGCTGCTGGACCTGTTCTTCATCATGAACATCACGATCAGCCTGGCCGTGCTGATGGTGGCGCTCAACGCCGAACGCCCGCTCGATTTCTCCGCCTTCCCGACCGTGCTGCTGTTCGCCACGCTGTTCCGGCTCGGCCTCAACGTCGCCTCGACGCGCGTCGTGCTGGTGCACGGCCACACCGGGTCGGCCGCGGCGGGGCATGTGATCGAGGCGTTCGGATCGTTCGTGATCGGCGGCGACTATGTCGTCGGCCTGTTCGTGTTCGCGATCATCGTCATCATCAACCTGATCGTGGTGACCAAGGGCGCGGGCCGCGTGTCCGAAGTGTCGGCGCGCTTCACGCTGGACGCGCTGCCCGGCAAGCAGATGGCGATCGACGCCGACCTGAACGCCGGCCTGATCACCCCCGACGAGGCCAAGCAGCGCCGCGTCGACGTGGCGACCGAAGCCGAATTCTACGGTTCGATGGACGGTTCGTCCAAGTTCGTGAAGGGCGACGCGGTCGCCGGGCTGCTGATCCTGGCCGCCAATATCGTCGGCGGGCTGATCCTCGGCCCGGTCAGCCATGGCATGGCGGTCGGCAAGGCGGCGCAGACCTATACGATGCTGGCGATCGGCGACGCACTGGTCGCGCAGGTGCCGGCACTGCTGCTGTCGATCGCCGCCGCCGCCATCGTCACCCGCGTGAAGTCCGAAAAGGATCTGGCCGGGCAGATCGGCAGCCAGTTCGGCTCGGCGCGCACCTGGACGCCGGTCGCGGCGATCCTGACGCTGCTGGGCGTGCTGCCGGGGATGCCGCATCTGGTGATCCTGCCGATGGCCGCCACCGCCGGCTTCGCCGCGTGGAAGCTCAACCAGATCGCCAAGCGCCCGAAGATCGTCGAGCCGGCCGCGCCGGTCGAGGCGCCCGATCCGTCGAAGATCGGCTGGGACGAGGTGACCGAGGCGATGATGGTCAACCTCGACGTCGGCTACGGGCTGGTCCCGCTGGTCGATGAGCGCCGCGGCGCGCCGCTGATGGCGCGGCTGACCGGCGTGCGCCGCCAGCTGTCGAAGGAACTGGGCTTCGTGGTGCCGCAGGTGCGCGTGCGCGACGACATCAACCTGCCGCCCTACACCTATCGCCTGATGCTGGGCGGGGTGTGCATCGGCGAGGATCAGGTGTCGCCCGATGAGATGCTGGCGCTCGACACCGGCCAGGGTTTCGGCGAGCTGATCGGCAAGAAGGCCAAGGATCCGACCTTCGGGCTGGAGGCGACGTGGATCTCGCCCGGCGACGCCGACGTCGCGACCGGCCAGGGCTATCTGGTGGTCGATTCGGGCACCGTCATCGCCACCCATCTGAACCATGCGCTGGGCGCGCATTCGGCCGACCTGCTGGGCGCCGACGAGGTCCAGTCGCTGCTCGACGGGTTGAAGGAGCGCACGCCGCAGCTGGCCGCCAGCCTCGCCACGCTGCCGCTGACCACGCTGACCGGCGTGCTGCGCGGCCTGTTGGCGGAGGGCATCCCGCTCAAGGAATTCCGCCGCATCGCCGGCGCGATCGCGATCGCCGCGCAGCGCAGCCAGGACGCTGGCGAGATCGTCGAGCTGATCCGCCCCGACCTCGGCCCGCTGATCATCGCGCGGCTGGCCGGCGTGCGCGAGCCGCTGCGCGTCATGACGCTGGAGGGCGGGCTGGAACAGCTGCTCGGCCAGGCGATGCGCAACGATCCCGGCCGCCAGGTCATCGAACCCGAACTGGGGCGCCGCATCGTCGACGCCCTGCAAGCCGCGGCCCAGCCGCTCATCGCGGAAGCCAAGCCGTTCGCACTGGTCGTCCAGCCCGCGATCCGCCTGGCGATCCGCAAACTCGTCCGCACCGTTCTTCCGGATACGCCCGTCATGAGCTTTTTCGAAGTCCCCGAGGACAAGGCCGTTGAAGTCGTCGCGATCATTGGCGGCCACACCCCGCAGCCGGCGCTGGCGGCATGAGCGCCGAGCCGATGAAGGGCGCGTTCGCCAACGCGACCCCGCTGGAGTCCGCTCCGCTCACTTATAGTCCACGCGCGCGCGCGCGAGACGACAATGCGCTGGTGCAGACGCACCTGCCGCTGGTCCGGCGGCTGGCGTGGCATGTCCACGGCTCGGTCTCGACCGCGATCGAGGTGGAGGACCTGATCCAGGTCGGGCTGGTCGCGCTGGTCGAGGCGATCGCCACGTTCGAGGATCGCGGGCAGGTGACGCTCAAACAATATCTCGTCACGCGGCTGCGCGGCGCGATGATCGACGAGCTGCGCCGTCATGCGGCGATGACGCGCGGCGCGATCCGCCGGCGGCGCGACTATGCGCGCGCGGTCAACCATCTGTCGGGCGAACTGGGCCGCGCGCCCACCGACCGCGAACTGGCCGAACGGCTGGGCGTCACGGTCGAGAAGATGCGCGCCGAATATGCCGCCGCCGAGGCGGTGAAGTACGAATCGATCGACGAAGTCTATGCCGACGACCAGCCGTGGTTCGCCAGCGACACGCCCGATGCGTTCGAGCAATTGTCGGAGGCGCAGACGCGCGACCGGCTGATCGCCGCGATCGCGACGCTGCCCGAGCGCGAACAGATGGTCATCCAGCTGTATCACGTCGAGGAACTGAACCTCGAGGAGATCGGCCAGGTGCTCGGCGTCGGGTCGGCGCGCGTTTGCCAGATCAAGGCATCGGCGCACGCCCGGCTGAAGAAGGCGATGCAGCGCGGCGCGGGGTGAGGCGTTGTCCGCGCGGGGCTGCCCTGCCCCGCCGGAGACGATCGCATGGCCGGGCGATCCCGACGAGCCGACCGTCGAGGGCGGCGAATAAGGGACACGACGACACCCCGGCGGCCGACAGATCGGTCGCCGGGGTGTCGCGCGTCAGCGGTTACGGGCCGCCGCGGGGGGACAGCGGCCCCACCCGTCGCTTAGCCGAGCAGCTTGAGCACGCTCTGCTGCGACTGGTTGGCCTGCGAGAGCATCGCGGTCGACGCCTGGCTGAGGATCTGCGCCTTGGCGAGCGCGGTCGTCTCGGTCGAGAAGTCCGCGTCCTCGA
>NZ_LSJO01000209.1:0-4022 GCF_001556735.1 Sphingomonas sp. CCH9-F2
CTGTTCGCGTTCCCGCCGCTGATCGCCGGGGACATCTTGTTCGAGATGGAGCGGCTGCTCGGCTGGCCGTTCTTCGACGCGGCGAAGGGCGGCGACGCGATCCTGTGGCAGCACCTGTTCTGGATCTTCGGCCACCCGGAGGTCTATATCGTCTTCCTCCCCTCGATCGCGCTGTTCGCGATGATGGTGCCGACCTTCGCGCAGCGCCACCTGCTGGGCTATCCGTGGATCGTGCTGGCGGCAGTGGGAACGGCGTTCCTGTCGTTCGGTCTGTGGGTGCACCACATGTTCACCACCGGGCTGCCCAAGATCAGCCTGGCGTTCTTCTCCGCCGCGTCCGAAGCGGTGGCGATCCCCACCGGCATCCAGATCTTTGTGTTCATCGCCACGATGTGGGCCGGGCGCGTCACCTGGTCGACGCCGCTGCTCTATGCCTTCGGTTCGATCGCGATCTTCGTCGTCGGCGGGCTGACCGGGGTGATGGTGGCGATCGCGCCGTTCGACTGGCAGGCGCACGACACCTATTTCATTGTCGCGCACCTGCATTACGTGCTGATCGGCGGGACGCTGATCCCGCTGATGGGCGGGCTGTATTATTACTGGCCGCTCATCACCGGAAAGAAGCTGTCCGACCGGATCGGGCGCACCGCCTTCTGGTTCCAGTTCGTCGGCGCGAACCTGACGTTCTTCCCGATGCATTTCTCCGGACTGATGGGGATGCCGCGGCGCGTGTTCACCTATCCGGCGGAGCTGGGGGTGGGCGGGCTGAACATGGCGTCGACGATCGGGTCATACGTGTTCGCGGTCGGCGTGCTGCTGGTGTGCGTCGACCTGGCGCGCAGCCCGTGGCGGCAGAAATCGCCGCGCAACCCGTGGAACGCCGGCACGCTGGAATGGCTGGCGCACCCTGATGACGAGGATTGGGGCATCCGCTCCGTCCCGCTCATCACCAGCCGCTATCCGATCTGGGACCAGAAGAACTTCGTGCGCAACGTCGACGAAGGGCGCTTCTTCCTGCCCGATGCGCAGGAGGGGCGGCGCGAGACGATCATCACCAGCGTGCTCGACGCGCGCCCGGTGCAGGTGATCCGGCTAGGCACGCCCAGCGCCAAGCCGATGGTCACCGCCGTCGCGCTGGGCAGCGTGTTCATCCTGACCACCTATCACCTCTATTGGGCGGCGCTGGCGGGGGCGGTGGCGACGCTGGCGATGGTGCTGTGGTGGCTGTGGACCGGCACCGCGGAAATCCCGGAGAAGGAAGAGAAGTCGATCGGCCACGGGCTGACGGTGCCGCTCTATTGCTCCGGCGGGTCGTCGGCGGGGTGGTGGGCGATGTTCATCACGATGATGGCGGATGCGACGGCCTTCTCGGGCCTCGTCTTCGGCTATTATTTCTTCTGGACCCGTCATGACGATTTCCCGCCGGGCGGCCCGGGGCTGGACGGGCCGGGGGCGTTCTGGCCGATGGTGGCGCTGGCGGTCACGCTGGCGTCCTGGGTGATGACGGTCGTGGCGCGCGAGTTGAACGCGCGCGGCGCGGAGGGAGCGGCGCGCGGGCTGCTGGGCGCGGGCGCGATCGCGTCGCTGGCGGCGATCGGTGCGGGGCTGGCGGGGCCGATGACGACGGGGCTGGAACCCTCGCTCCACGTCTATCCCGCGATCGTGTGGACGCTGGTGATCTGGACCGTCGCGCACAATGGCGTCGGCGCGATCATGCAGCTTTACACGCTGGCGCGCAGCATCGCCGGGCGGATGACCCCGCGCTACGACGCCGATGTCCGCAACATCACCGTCTATCACCATTTCATGGCGCTGACCGCGATCGTCACCTACGCCACGATCGGGCTGTTTCCGGGGGCGGGATCGTGAAAAACGAGAGTCCCCACGGCAATCGCCCCCGCGGCCTGCGCGCCCGCATCCTGGCGCTGCGCGTCACCTTGTGGACGCTGATCGTCCCGCCGACCGTCTGGGCGGTGCATTTCCTGTTCTGTTACCTGTGGGTGTCGGTCAGCTGCGCGAAGCTGGGGCAGTTCCCGCGCTTCACCACCGCGTTCGTGATCGGCACGGGCGCGGCGCTGGCGATCATCGTCGCGGCCGGCGCGATCGCCTGGGTCCAGTCGCGCACCCCCGGCGACCCGCCCCCGCATGATGAGGGCACGGATATCGACCGGCTGCGCTTCATCGCCAAGTCGACACTGCTGCTGGCGGGGCTGAGCTTCGTCGCGGTGGTGTTCACCGCCGCGCCGGCGCTGATGCTGACGGACTGCCGGTGAGCGCGGCGGGCTGGATCGTCGCCGCGCTGTCGGCGGTGCTGGCGGTCGCCGGGCTGGGGATGACCGGGCATATGATGGCGCATATGGCCGCCGTCGCGATCGCCGCGCCGCTGATCGCGCTCGGCGCGCCAGCGCGCGGCGGATCGGCGGGCGCGCCGCTGGGCTGGGCGATGGCGGAGTTCGCGATCGTCTGGGCGTGGCACGCGCCCGCGCTGCGCGCGCTGGCCGACGCGCATCTCGCGGTCGCGCTGGTCGAACAGGCGCTGTTTCTGGGCGTCGGCATCGCGCTGTGGCGATCGGCGCTGGCGCAGCCGGCGGCGGGGGTGGCGGCGCTGTTGGTCACGTCGATGCACATGACGCTGCTGGGCGTGCTGATCGGGCTGGCGGGCCGGCCGCTGTACATGATGATGGCGATGCACCCCGCACCGGGGCTGGACGCGCTGGCCGACCAGGCGCTGGGCGGGGTGGTGATGCTGGTGGTGGGCGGCGCGAGTTACTGCCTGGGCGGGCTGTGGCTGCTCGGCACGATCCTGAAAGGACGCAGGGCGGCATGACGATCCGGCTGACGTGGAAGCGTATCGCGGCCGTCCTGGCGGGGCTGGCGGCGGCGGGGCTGCTGTTCGCCTGGTCGGGCATCTTCAACATCGCCGCCTCGTCCGGGCATTGGGCGATCAGCGACTGGTTCCTGCACTGGACGATGCGCAATTCGGTGAAGACCCACGCCTGGTTCGATTCACCCGAGGATGTGATCGCCACCGACGGCCAGCTGGTCAGCGCGGCGGGGCATTTCGCCGCCGCCTGCGCCACCTGCCACGGCGCGCCGGGGCAGCGCCCGTCGCCGGTGATGCAGAAGGCGACGCCGCCCGCGCCCGACCTGACCGACGCGGCGCTGAAGGACAAATGGACCGACGCGCAGTTGTTCTACATCCTGCGCCACGGGGTGAAGTTCACCGGGATGCCCGCCTGGGGCGCGGCGGGCCGCGACGACGAGATCCGGCGGATGGTCGCGTTCCTGCGCCGCCTGCCGGCGCTGTCGCCCGCGCAATATCGCGCGCTCAGCGGGATGGCGACGGGGGCGGGCACCACCGACCCGCGCGCGCTGGGCGGCGATGTGCTGGCGGGCTGCGTCGCGTGCCACGGCGCCGACGGGCGCGGGCGCGGGCAGGGCGACATACCGGTGCTGGGCGGGCAGGACCCGCGCTATCTGGAACGGGCGCTGCGCGATTACGCGAGCGGCGCGCGCGCCAGCGCGGTGATGGCCAACGCTGCCGCGACGCTGACGCCGGAGGACCGGCGCGCGCTGGCGCGGCATTTCGCGGCGCTTCCGGGGCTGGGCGACGCCGTTCCCGCCGGTGGCGACGAGCGTGTGCGCACGATCGTGACGCGCGGTCTGCCCGAACGTCAGCTGCCCGCCTGCGCCGGCTGTCACGCGCCGGGCAAGGCGCAGCCGGTGCTCGCCGGGCAGCGCGCATCCTATCTGGCGCAGCGGCTGCGGCAGTGGCGGCACGACGACAAGACGATCGACGCGCGCCAGCCGCAGGACGCGATGGCGGTAATCGCGCGGCGCATCCCGGACGACATGGTCGAGCCGCTCGCGCGCTATTTCGCGGGGGCCGAGGCGCCGCTTCGGCGCTAGGCCGATCCTCTCTCCAACCAAACGTCATCCCGGCGAAAGCCGGGATCTCCCGGAGATGGCGCGCCGCAGGAGCCGCATGAGGCCCCGGCCTTCGCCGGGGCGACGTGTCGTGC
>NZ_LSJO01000021.1:0-4608 GCF_001556735.1 Sphingomonas sp. CCH9-F2
CGGCGGGCATCGCCATTCCCGCCGCCAGCCCGGTCGCGATCGCGCTGGCCAGCGTGCAGCCGGTGCCGTGCGTGTGGCGCGTCGCGATGCGCGGATGTTCCCAGCGCGCGATTTCGCCATCGGCATCGAACAGGCGGTCGACCACCGTGTCGCCGGTCGCATGGCCGCCCTTCACCAACACCGCGGTGCGCATCCGCGCGGCATAGTCGGTCGCCGCGCGCGCCGGATCGGTCAGCGCCTCCGCCCCGCACAGCGCCGCCAGTTCGGGCAGGTTGGGGGTCACCAGCGTCGCGCGCCGCGCCAGCCGCTCCATCGCCGCGATCGTGGCATCGTCGGCCAGCACCGCGCCGCTGGTCGCGATCATCACCGGGTCGAGCACCACCGGCGCGTCATACAGGCCGCTGGCCAGTTCCTCCGCCGCCGCCGCCGCGATCGCCGGGCCACCCAGCATCCCGATCTTGACCGCATCGACGCCGATGTCGGCGGCCACGCACGCCATCTGCTGCACCACCATCGCCGGCGGGATGGCGTGGACGCCCTCCACCCCCAACGTGTTCTGCGCGGTGATCGCGGTGATCGCGGTCATCGCATGACCGCCCAGCATCGTCACCGCCTTGATATCCGCCTGGATACCCGCGCCGCCGCCCGAATCGGACCCCGCGACGATCAGGACGCGCGGCATCATCCCTTGAAATACCGCACGGTCGATGCCGGGTTCTTCACCAGCGCCTTGCCCACCCGCGCCGGCCGGTCGAGCAATTCGCCCCCGCAGTTCGGGCAGCGCTCGTCCATGTCGTCGGCGCAATCGGCGCAGAACGTGCACTCGAGCGAACAGATGAACGCGCCGCCCTCATCGGCGGGCAGATCGGCGCCGCAACGCTCGCAATCGGGTCGCATCTCCAGCATGGGGTGCGCTCTACCGGGTCGCGGCCCGGCCGTCACCCCAATGCCATGCACCGTCACCCCAGCGAAGGCTGGGGTCTCCTGCGGCCGGCGCGCCGCCCTAGCCGCGCAAGATCCTAGCCTGCGCTGGGATGACGTAGGGTGTCACGCCGCCTTGCGCACCGCCTCGCAGATGCGATCCACCACCTGCTCGACCACCGCCGGATCGTCGCCCTCGGCCATCACGCGGATCACCGGCTCGGTGCCCGACGGGCGGATCACCAGCCGGCCGCTCCCCGCCAACTCGGCCTCTGCGGCGGCGATCACGGTCTTGACGCTGTCCGCCTCCAGCGGCTTGCCGCCGGCGAAGCGCACGTTCTTGAGCAGCTGCGGCAGCGGGTCGAAGCGGTGCAGCACGCGGCTCGCCGGCTCGCCCGAACGGCGGATCTCGGCCAGCACCTGCAACGCCGCGACCAGCCCGTCGCCGGTGGTGGCATAGTCGGACAGGATGATATGCCCCGATTGCTCGCCGCCGACATTATACCCCTGCCGCCGCATCGCCTCCAGGACGTAGCGGTCGCCCACCTTGGTGCGGATCAGTTCCAGCCCCTGCGTCGCCAGATGCCGTTCCAACCCCAGGTTCGACATGACCGTGGCGACCAGCCCGCCGCCCTGCAATCGCCCGGCACGCGCCCAGCCGCCGGCGATCGCCGCCATCAACTGGTCGCCATCGATCACGCGGCCCTTTTCATCGACCACGATCAGCCGGTCGGCATCGCCGTCCAGCGCGATGCCGATGTCGGCGCGCACCTCCACCACCTTGGTGGCCAGCGCCTCGGGATGGGTCGATCCGATCTGGTCGTTGATATTGAGGCCGTTGGGATTGACCCCGATCTGCACCACGTCGGCGCCCAGTTCCCACAAGGCCTCGGGCGCGACCTGGTAAGCGGCGCCGTTCGCGCAATCCACGACCACGCGCATCCCGTCCAGCCGCAGGTCGTTGGGAAAGGTCGACTTGGCGAAGTGGATATAGCGCCCGCGCGCGTCGTCGATCCGCTTGGCGCGGCCGATCTCGCCCGGCGCGGCCAGCGGCACGTCGGCGTCCAGCGCCGCCTCGATCGCCATCTCGTCCTCGTCCGACAGCTTGAACCCGTCGGGACCGAACAGCTTGATGCCGTTGTCGGCGAAGGGATTGTGGCTGGCGGAGATCATCACGCCCATGTCCGCGCGCATCGACTTGGTCAGCATCGCCACCGCCGGGGTCGGCATCGGCCCCACCAACGTCACGTCCATGCCCACGCTGGTGAAGCCGGCCTGCAACGCGCTTTCCAGCATATAGCCCGACAGGCGGGTGTCCTTGCCGATCACCACGCGGTGCCGGTGATGCCCGCGCAGGAAGTGGCGGCCCGCCGCCATCCCCACCTTCATCGCCATCGCCGCGGTCATCGCGCCGCTGTTGGTCAGCCCGCGAATCCCGTCGGTGCCGAAATATTTCCTTGCCATCACGCCTTCCGTTCGCTCCGCTTTGCTTACTCCCTAGCGACTTGCCTGTGAAAGCGCGATTACCGGCAGATGACACAAGCCTCACGTATCCTTGTCGCGCTTCTGGCCGGGCTGTTCGCCGGGATCGCGCTCGCCGCCCTCGCGCCCGCGGTGGTGCCCGGCGCGACCGCCTTCGCCGAGCCGATCGGCACCGCCTGGCTCCACGCGCTGCAGATGACGATCGTCCCGCTGGTGGTCGCGCTGCTCGTCACCGGTGTGGCCGCCACCGCGGAGGCGGCGCGCGCCGGGCGGCTGGCGGCGCGCGCGATCGCGCTCTACGTCACGCTGCTGGCGGTTTCGGCCAGCGTCGCGGCGCTGCTGACGCCGCTGATCCTGTCGATCGTGCCGCTGCCCGTCGCTTCGGCCGACGCGCTGCGCCGCGCGCTGTCGACGGCGGAGGCGGTGCCCCCGGTCGCCCCGCTGGGCGAATTCTTCGCCGGGATCGTCCCCACCAACATCGTGAAGGCGGCGGCGGACAACAGCTTCCTGTCGATCATCATCTTCACGCTGATCTTCGCCTTCGCGATCGCGCGGATCGGCGCGGACGAACGCGCGTTGCTGACGCGCTTCTTTACCGCGCTGCGCGATGCGATGCTGGTGGTGATCGACTGGGTGCTGTGGATCGCGCCGGTCGGTGTGTTCGCGCTGGCGCTGGTGGTCGGCGCGCGCGCCGGGACGGGCGCGTTCGGGGCGCTGGTCCATTACATCCTGGTCGTCTCGGGCGTGGGCGTCGCGGTGACGCTGATCGCCTATCCGCTGGCATTGCTGGGCGCGCGGCTGCGGCTGATGGACTTCGCGCGCGCCGCACTGCCGGCGCAGGCGGTGGCGATCAGCACGCAAAGCTCGCTCGCCTCGCTGCCCGCGATGGTGGAGGGATCGCGCACGCTCGGCGTGCCGGTCGCCACCGCGGGCGTCACGCTGCCGCTGGCGGTCGCGATCTTCCGCGCCACCGGGCCGGCGATGAACCTGGCCGTCGCCATCTATGTCGCGACCTGGTTCGGGGTGCCGCTGTCGCCCGCGACGCTGGCGATCGGCGTCGTCGTCGCGACACTCACCTCGCTCGGCTCGGTCAGCCTGCCGGGCACGGTCAGCTACGTCAGCGCGATCGCGCCGATTGCGGGGACGATCGGCGCCCCGCTCGCCCCGCTGGGGCTGCTGGTGGCGGTGGAAACGATCCCCGATATCGTCCGCACCGTCGGCAACGTCACGATGGATATCGCCACCACCGCCTTCCTGTCGCGCCGCCGTGCACGGCTGGACAACGACGACGCCCCGCCGCCCGACCTGCCCGCAGACTGACCCGCGCCCGCGCTTGACTCGGTCCCCGTAAATGACTTATTGACACCTTTGTCAGTAGGAGTTTCAGTCTATGGCGACCCTCCCCCCTCTTCCCGGCACCGATGGCCGGCGCGATTGGCGTACTGCGTTCGACGCGGTGCGCCGGCTGATGGCCGATGCGGACGATACGACGCAGGTGTTCCGCATCATGCGCGCGCTCAACGTCGGCAACGCGCCGCAGAATTACGCCCGCCTGATCGCCACCGAGAAAGGCGGCCGGATCGCCTATGACCGGATCGAACTGGCGCAGCGGTTCAGCGACCCGGCGTTCGTCGCCTCCTTCGCCCCCGGCACGGTCGGCGCGGCCTATCGTCATTTCCTGGAAAGCACCGGCTATTCCGCCGACGGCCTGGTCGAGGTGAGCAAGCTGGAAGGCGATCCGGAGGGGTTCGACCATCCCTATACCTGGATGGGCCGGCGCATCCGCGACACGCACGATATCTGGCACGTCCTGACCGGCTATCAGGCGGACGAGCCGATGGGCGAGGCCGCGCTGGTCGCGTTCAGCTTCGCGCAGGTCGGCGGCCTCGGCTGGGCACTGATCGGCACCGCCGCCGCGCTCAAAAGCCTGAAGGTCGCGAAGAACACGCTGTTCGCCAAGGCGGTGTGGGAGGGATATCGCCACGGCCGCGCCGCGAAGTGGCTGCAGGGCGAGGATTATCTGACGCTGATGCACGAACCGATCGACGCGGCGCGCGCGCGGCTCGGCATCCGCGAACCGGTCCTCTACCGCCGCGCGCAGCGCGAGCTCGGCCCCGCGATGGCCGAGTTCCTGAAGGCGCGCAAGGAAGGCGCAGCGCTCGCGGCCTGACCGTGACGGCCGGCGCGCGGGGGCGGCTCAGTCCC
>NZ_LSJO01000210.1:0-801 GCF_001556735.1 Sphingomonas sp. CCH9-F2
CACGCCCTGCGCCGCGGCGGGCGTGGCGGCGGCCGACAGCAGGGCGGCGGGCAGGGGGGCCAGGAACAGCGCGGCGGCGATCAGCTTCTTCATCGCCGCCGACCCTATCGCCGCGCCGTCGCCGCGCAAGCCGTAACGTCGCTACGCGCCGACCGCCGCCGCGACGCTCGCAAAGCCGTCGCGCGCCAGCAGCGCCGCCAGATCCTGCACGATCCGTCGCGGCAACCCCGGCCCTTCGTAGACCAGCGCGGTATAGACCTGCACCAGGCTGGCGCCCGCGCGGATCCGGGCATAGGCCTCCGCCCCGCTGTCGATCCCGCCGACCGCGATCAGCGGCACTGCCGCGCCGGTCGCGCGGCGCATGTCGGCCAGCCGCGTGCGCGCCAGGTCGCGTAGCGGCGCGCCCGACAGGCCGCCGGTCTCGCCCGCGTCGCGCGCGTTGAGTGGCGGGCGCGACACGGTGGTGTTGCCCATCACCAGCGCATCGACCCGCGCATCGATCGCGGCGCGCGCGATCCCGTCGATCATGCCCGCATCCAGATCCGGCGCGACCTTCAGGAACAGCGGCGTGGCCCCGCGCGCCGCCATGCACGCCGCCAGCAGCTCGGCCAGCGCCGCGCCCTGTTGCAGGTCGCGTAAGCCTGGGGTGTTGGGCGAACTGATGTTGATCGTGATGTAATCGGCGACCGGCGCGGCGGCGGTGACGCCCGCGACATAATCGGCGACGCGGTCGGTCGCATCCTTGTTGGCGCCGACGTTGATGCCCAGCACGCCCGCCCGCCGCGCGGCGCCGGCCCGCGC
>NZ_LSJO01000211.1:0-5207 GCF_001556735.1 Sphingomonas sp. CCH9-F2
GATCGCGCCGGCGAGCTGGCAATGGCCCGAGCGCATGGCGGCGCGGACGCTCGACTTGCCTCGTTGGGAAGCGGGTCAGCGCATGATGCAGAGCGCCAGCCCGACCGCGTTTAGCGCGATCATCGCCGGTAACAGGATCGTAACGGCCAACCGCGAAGCGATCGAGGGTTGCAAGAAGGCAGCGGTGAAGGCCGCTGAGACGGTGCGCTGTACGATCAGAGTCAGTCTGGAAAGGCGGGATGATAGTTATGCATCACGCTAACGCATCCTCCTCAGCATCAGCATCGAGCATTCGGCCCATCGCGTAGTAATCGCCAATAACGCCTGATTCTTTATTGGCTGCCACAACATCTCCGCACACGGTATAGCCAAGCCGTTCATAAAATGCGAACGCCCGGTCGTTGCGAACAGCGACGTGGAAGATCAGGAAGAGCAAGCCACGGCGACGTACCCATTCCTCGGCGGACTTCACCAGGCTTGCTCCAAGCCCACGTCCCTGCCACCGTGTCCGGATAGCCAGATTAAAAGAGGCAAATTCTGCAGCGCCTTCGATGCACACGCTCCGTACATCTATGTAGCCGACGAGGTCGCCTATGCGTTGCAGGACGAAGATGCCTCGCTCGCCGGCTACGGCGGCGTTTAGTTCGGCAGTTGTGCGGCGCAGGAGTTCCCCTCGATCCCGGACATCGAAGATCATATGTTCCGCTTCGCGAGCGAGGGCGATCTTCAAGCGTACCAAAGCTTTAGCGTCGTCAAGGTTCGCCGGCCGTAGCTCGCTCCAGCTCTGCTTTCCGCCTACTTGAGCTATCGAACGCGCCGGCGGGAGTGGGCGCGCGTATATTACCTGTGTCATGTGAGGATCTGGACTCCCTGTAACGCGCGCGCGCGCTTTGAGATCGCGAGTTTGCCGAGGGAAAGGTGACCAGAGCGGAAAGCGTGACGTGGGGAAAGCCGCGCCGGATAGCTGAGGCTGCGCGGCCCGTCCGCTTGACGCTGTTCCCGCTTCCAAAAGGCAAAAAGCCCGAGCAGATTCCCCGCGACCGATACAAGATCAACGGCCAAGGCGAACGGTGCGCCAATGAGAAGATTGTGGGCCAGCCAGAAGGGCGCGGCCACGAGAAAGACGATCTTCATCCGCGTCGTTGATCGCTGGGTCCGCGCAATGAAAGAAGATGCACCGCCGCAAGCGGCAAGGCCGGACAGGATTCCATGCCAGGTCGCCACGGTGAGCAACAGCAGCGCGAGCAACGTCGCGCCGTCGAGCGCGAGCTTGGCAACCCGGTCACGAACCACCAGCGCGACGGTGAGCTGCATCAGGGAAAGAACGCATGCGGCCGAAGCGGTAGGCGCGCCGATCAGCGCGAAGTGAAGCGCGAATGCGCCCGCGCCCGCGCCCTGCACCATGAGCGCTCCCCGGCGCGAGGGTAGGAGCGGCCAGCTCACCACGCAGCCGAGACCAACAGCCCCGAATAGGATCGCAGCTAACCCGGTGCTCGCAAACGTTTGATCGAGGAAAAGCGACATGCACGCTCGCGTCGGGGTTGGTCCGGCTTCCACCGTGAAGGAAGAAGGTTAATGTGGCGTTGTCGTCGACCGCTTTCCCATCGCGAGTCCCGGCCACAATGGCATTTGGCTTTTGACGAGGACTGGTTCATTCTGCGTCCAGCGCGGCGCTCTTCCCCTTGGGTTCCGCCCTTGTTTGGACCAGGACAATGGTGCGTGACGCTTTCAAGCTTCTCGCCATCTCGACGTCGCTCGTGCTTTCTGGCTGCGTCAGTCCGCGAGAAATGGCCGCTCGCCATCGGGCGGCGTGTGCGAGCTACGGCTTCCAGCCTGGAACGGAGAGCTATGCGAATTGCCTTCTCCAGCTCGACGTAGGTGATTACGGCTACGGCCATCATAGGGGTGGCGTGCCGTTGTTTCCCGCCCGGCATCAGGCGCCCGCGCCGCCTCCGCCTATCGCCACGCAGGACTAAGGTCGGCTAAAGTTCACTGATGCCCCATCGTCCTGACCTATTGATCTACGCACTTTCGCTCGGAAGCGCAGCGCCCGTGGCGGCTCAGCAGGTGGTGCCCGCCAAACCACGAACCGCCGCGGGTGCGTCGAAGTTCGTCCAGGACATGCTGACCCGCGGCACAGCCGTCGCAAAGCCTTGGCCGGGTTTCGTGCGGAACAGCAGGATCACGAGCGTAGGAGTGAAAGGTGGTTGCCTCGTTACGCTCACGCTCGCCGACAAAAGCGCCCTCAGCGTGAAACTAGATCAGGTGGTTGCGATCCGACCGCTTTACTCGGCCAACGCGCCCCAGGCGTCGGTGGAGATCAAAGGGGGCGCGCAGCCCTACGAGGGTCTCGATATATTCGTCGGGGACAACGACGCGGTGCGCCGCGTCGGTGATGCCCTGGAGTTCATGCGCCAGTCCTGTGATCCATCGGCGAAGACTGGTTTCTAAACCGGCCAGCGGCGTCTCACCGACTTTTGCGAGGGCGGCTTGATCCGCACCCGACCAAGTTGGCCAACACCGTTATAATCTCATTCTAACCGTTGCGCGCACCGTCGTCGGCGCGCCGGGCATGATGTTGTTGTCGTTGTAGGCGGACGAGAAATAATCGCTGTTAAGCAGATTCTCGACGTTGATTTGCGCCTCGATCTGGGGGGTGAGCTTGAAGAATGCGGCGGCATCGACGCGGGTGAAGGCGGGCAGGATGGCGGTGTTGCTGATGGACGTGAAGCTTTTCGACTGGTGGTAGACACCGGCGCCGGCCCCCAAGCGTGGGGTGAGGTCGTAACGCGTCCAGAGCGAAGCCTGTTGTTTTGGAACCAGCGGAACCTCGCGCCCGGCCGGGGCGGCACTCGTCGTTTTGCGAATTGTCGCGTCCTGCAGCGCATAGCCCGCGCTGATCTGCCACTGGGGTGTGATCGCGCCGCTAAGGCCGAGTTCGAGCCCTTTGCTGCGCTGCGCGCCCGTGAGCACCGTCCGTGCGGGGTCATTGGGGTCGGCCGCGCGGGTGTTGGTGCGGTCAAGCTGGTAGATGGCGGCGGTCAGGTTCAGCGTCGGGCGGATATCCCATTTGAGGCCAAGCTCGTAATTGTCGAACCTCTCCGGCTCCAGCGCGGCGCTGGTGACATCGAGCGATGAGAATTGATCCCCCGACTGCGGCAGGAAGGACCGGCTATAGCTGGCGTATATCGAGACAGGTTGCACCGGCTTGAGCACCACGCCCACTCGGGGAGACCAAAGCGTGTCGGTCCGGCGATAGCTCTGCCCGGCAACCAGGTCGTCGACGTTAAGCGTGAAGCGGTCGCGGCGAACGCCGCCGATCAGATCGACATGGTCGCCGATCGAGATCTGGTCCTGCACATAGAAGGCGGCGGCGTCGGCGTTCGTGCGGATTGACCGGTAGCCGGTATTGGGAGTGGTGCGCAGCGTGACCGGCGGCACCGTGATCGGGTCGGCCAACCCGACAAAGACGCGCCGCCCCCCGTTGACGATATCACCACCCCCGAAAAAGCCGTTGATCCGCTGGTTGCGCGTGCGCTGGTCGCTAATTTCGAAGCCAGCGAGCAGCACGTGGCGGACGGGTCCAGTGGTGACCCTCCAAACAAGGTCGTTCTGGTTGAGCAGGTTCTTGCGTGTCGTGGGATCGCTATACGCTTCGAGGCCGACGCTCTGGACGCCGCCGCGCGACGTGACCGGGGTGACCGGAAAGGCGTTCCGATAGAGCTTGTCGTAATCACCATACAGGACCCGACTGGTCAGGGTCAGATTGTCGCTGAAGCGGTGCTCGACGCGCCCATTCAGGACCTTGGCCTCGAAATCGCTGACGTTGAATCCCGGCACACCGAAGAAGGTGTCGCGGGCGCCGGTGAGCGGGCGTGACGGGCTCGTCAGCGAGCCCTGAACGGCCGAGGGGACGCCTCGGTCGATCGTTCGCTTGTCGCTGTTATATTCGAAGCCCAGATCGATCCGAGTCGCACCGCCGAGCGAGAGCGCGACGGTCGGGTTGATCGCAACCCGGCGCCCGTCATAGAAGTCGCGATTGTTTCGGAACTCCTCGTAAACGGCGTTCATCCGGGTGGAGACGGACTCGCTGAGTGGCTGACTGATGTCGGCGTCGACATACCATGCGCCATATGTGTCCGCCGAACCGCTGCCGCTGATGAAGGCGTTGGCGACAGGGCGCTTGGTGACGCGGTTGATTACGCCCCCGCCGCCGCCGCGCCCGAAGATCATCGCGTTGGGACCTTTCAGAACCTCGATCCTCTCTGCATTGTAGAGGCCGCGATAATATTGCACGTCGTCCCGCAAGCCATCGACGAAGAAGTCTGCGGTGCTGCTGTTCCCGCGCAGGATGATCTGATCGCGGTGTCCCTCACCTTGGGAGATTACGGCGCCGGGGACATAGCGTAGTACATCGGCAATAGAGCGCATCGCCTGGTCGTCGATCTGCGTTTCCGTGATGATCGAGACCGCTTGGGGGACATCGTTGAGCTCGGTCGGTGTGCGCGTGGCGGTGCTGGTCGCATCGATCTGATAGCCGTCGCGGACGCCGGTCACGATGATCGTTTGCGAGGTGCTGCCGGGTCCCGGCAGGAACTGGTCTTGAGCCATTGCCGGGACGGTGAGCAGCCCGAAGCCGAGTGCAGTTCCAATACCAAGATTTCTCACCGTTGACCCTTTTGCGAATCTCTCTCACCAACGCAATAGGTGATTTGAGAGTGCGTCGCAATAGCCCTTCGGGGTGGTCGCTGTCGGGCCCGTTGACTTGCTCTCTAAAATATGAGGCCAGCGAAACGGACTACGGCAATGTTACGAAGCCCGACGAGATCACTTATCAGAGCCTGAGTTGGCTTTGCCGTTGCATTACGCCGAACGTCCTCAGCCATGACATGGAAGAGAGCCGAGCCAGTGACGCTCACCGGACGACGATCTTGCCTTTCATGCCGAAAATCGAGTGCATGAAGTGCGAACAATGCACGTCGTAGGTTCCGATCCGGTTGACAACCAGGCGCACGTCCCCGCTTTCTCCGCCTCCCAGATCGACCTCACCCTTGTTGATCGTCGACCGGCTGGCAGGGGCAATACTGGCTTGCTCGAAAAAGGCCTTGGCGACAAAATTGTGGCCGCCCCCTGCCGTGTTAACAAAGCGCAAGCGTGTCAATCGGCGTCCAAAAAGGACCCCCTATCGGCGTCCAAAAGGGACCCCG
>NZ_LSJO01000212.1:0-8341 GCF_001556735.1 Sphingomonas sp. CCH9-F2
CTGCTCGCCGGGTCCGTTCATCGTGTTCTTCGAGTGGAACAAGTCGGACGTCACCCCGGAAGCCGCGTCGATCCTCGACAACGCCGTGACGCAGTACCAGAACTGCCAGAACGCGCAGGTCATGCTGGCCGGCTACACCGACACGTCGGGTACCGCGAAGTACAACCTGGGCCTGTCGCAGCGTCGCGCGGACTCGGTGAAGGCCTATCTCGCCTCGAAGGGTATCCCGGACGGCGTGATGACCACCGAAGCGTTCGGCGAGACCCGCCTGCGCGTCGAAACCGCCGACGGTGTGCGCGAAGTGCAGAACCGTCGCGTGGAGATCACCTACGGTCCGGGTTCGGGCCAGTAAGGCGATCGCTTCGGCGAAAGGATTGGGGAGGTCGGCTCACGCCGGCCTCCCTATTTCTTTGTCCGCTCTTCGGAGCCGATACGGCTGTCGGTTGCGGCCGGGAACGCGGGCGCCCGTTCAGGCGGGGGCGGCGTCCGGCACGGCGGGCGACCTCGTCAGCTTCGGCCGCACCGCGATCGTCGCGCCGGACGGCAAGCTGGTGGCCGCGGGCGCCGGAAGGCGAGGGGGGCGTGGTGCATTTCGCGATCGGGTGACCGCGTGCGCCGGATCCCCCGTCACGCCGCGGCGGCGCTGCGTTCCGGGGTGAATTCCACCTCCAGCCGGCGGACGGCGTGGACGAAATTGTTGGGAGCGATGTCGATGTCGCCCGACCAGCGGATGTCGGGGAAGCGCCGGAAGATCTGGCGATAGGCTTCCTCCAGCTGCAATTGCGCGGTCATCCGCCCGATGCAGATATGCGGGCCGTAGCCGAAGGCGATGTTCTTTTCGGCATTGTCGCGGCAGATGTCGAAGCGGTCGGGATCGGGGAACATCGCAGCGTCGCGGTTGGCGGCACCGTAATACATGATGACCTTTTCGCCCTCCGCAATGCGCTGCCCGTGCAGTTCGACATCGGTGGTAGCGGTGCGGCGCATGTAGATGACGGGCGAGACCATGCGGGTGATTTCGTGCACCGCATTGGTCAGCAGCGATCCGTCACCCTGCAACAGCGCCTTCTGCTCCGGGTTTTCGGTGAACAGCTTCATCGCGCCCGACAGCGAGTTGCGCGTCGTGTCGTTGCCCGCAAACACGATCAGCAGCCACGCGCCGTCGAGATATTCGCCGGGCAGCTTCTCGCCCTCCACCTCGGCATTGGCGATCGCGCTCATCAGATCGGCCTGCGGATCGGCGCGGCGCTTGGCCAGCATGTCGCGGCCATAGTCGAACATCTCCGCGACGTTCCTGTTGAACATCTCGATGAAGGCGGCGATCTGCGGGCTGGGTTCGGACAGGCCGGCAAGCTGGTCGATCTGCTCCATCGCGACCTGCTGCGCCATTTCCAGGAAGTGGATCCAGCCCATGAACCGCTCGCGATCCGGTTCGGGTACGCCCAGCATCTCGCACAGCGTGAAGATCGGCAGCCGCTGCGCGAATTTCTCGACGAAGTCGCACCGGCCCAGCGGCGCCATCGTGTCGAGCAGGCGCGTCACCTCCGCCGAGACGCGGTCGCGCAGCCCCTTGATATAGGTGGCGGTGAAATAGGGCATATGCTCCTTGCGCAGCGCGCGGTGCGGTCGCCCGTCGAGATTGATCATCGAATTGGTCGAGGCGGAGAAGAGCGTCGGGTGGCGCGTCTCCTGCGGCCCCAGCGCCATCAGGATGCCGCCGGTCTCGGACGAGAAGGTGTCCGGGTCGCCGTTGACGCGCTTGACGTCCTCATAGCCGGTGACCGCCCAGAAGCCGGTGCCGCCGCGCGGTTCGGGGTGCCACATCACCGGCGCCTGTTCGCGCATCGCGGCATAATCGGCCCATGGCTGGCCGCGGGTGAAACCGCGGATGTCGGTGAGGTCGACGCCCGGCAACGTGGGATAGGCGGTGCCGAACGTCGGGCCGGCGCGGCCCTCCACGATATGATCGCTGACGAGACGCATGGTCATGCTCCTTGGGGAGATACGGGCGGGGAAGAGGGGCGGACGAGGATCTTGCAATGGCGTTCGGGGTCGGCCAGCGCGGCGAAGGCGGCGGGCACCTCGTCCAGCCCGACCGTGCCGGTGATCGCGGGCGCGACGTCGATCTGCCCGCGCGCGATCCGCCCCAGCGTGGTGGCGAATTCGTCGGGAGTGTAGCCGAGCACGAATTTCAGCTCGATCGCCTTGTTGATGCACAGGAACGGTTCGATCGCGTCGGTCTGCATGCATACGCCCGCGACCAGGATCTGCGTGGCGGGGGGCGCCGCCTCCACCAGCGACTGGATCATGCCAGGCACGCCGACGCATTCGAACACGATCGCGCGCTTGCCCGCGTTCCCCGACATCGCCAGCACGGATCGTTCGGCGCGGCTGACCGGCACGCCGAACGACGCCCAGCGCGCGTGCGGGTTTTCCTGTCGCGGGTCGATGACGATATCCGCGCCCATCGCCTCCGCGATACGGCGGCGCGCCGGCGAGAAATCCGCCGCGATCACCGGCCCCAGGCCGCGCGCCTTCAGCGCCGCGATCACCGCCAGCCCGACCGGGCCGCAGCCGACCACCAGCTGGACCGTGTCCGCGCCGGCATCCGATTGCGCGACGGCATGTTCGCCGACCGCGAACGGCTCGGTCATCGCCGCCTGCGCATCCGACAGATCGTCGGGGACCGCCAGCAGCAGCGGTTCGGCGAGCAGCATCGTTTCGGCGAAGCCGCCGGGGAAGCGGTTCGAATAGCCCAGCGTCTCGATCCCCGCCGCGCCCGGCATTACCGGGACCGAGACGACGCGCGTTCCGGGTTTCAGCCGGCGGTCGGTGCCGGGACCGTGATCGAGCAGTTCGGCGCAGAATTCATGGCCGAAGACGATATCGGCGGCCGGGTCGATCAGCGGCGGTTCGCCGCTGCGCGCACCCAGTTCGACCATCGCCTCCATCCCGTGGACGGCGTGCAGGTCCGACCCGCAGATGCCGCAGCACAGCGTGCGGACGACCACCTGTCCGGCGGCGGGCACCGGATCGGCGATCGTATCGACCACCAGTTCGTGCCCGCGCCGGACGACGGCCCTCATTCCGCCGCCTCCGATTTCTTGTCGAGGCCCATGGCGGCGAGGATTTCGGGGCGGATGTTCTCCGTCCCCTTCTGCGCGACATGCTGCGCCACGCGCGCACCGACCGCGGCCTGCGCCTCCCCGATGAAGCGCGGGCGATTGTCCGCGGCCCAGCGCAGCGAGGCGTCGCGATTGCCGTTGGAATCCTGGAACGCGGGCATGACGTGGCGCGCGATCAGTTCGTAGCTCTTCTTCTTGTCGTCCCACTCGGCCCAGTTGGTGTCGAGCGTCAGATAGGCGCCGAACCCGCCGGACTGTTCCTGCAACCGCGCGATCTGGGCGATTGCGTCATCGGGGGTGCCGACCACCGCCATGCCGGAATTGACCAGCGAATCGACCGGGTCGCTGCCGTCCTGCGGCGCGAGCGGCAGTGCGGCGACTTCGCGGAAATAATACAGCCATTGTTCGATGCCGTAGCGGACCTGTGCGCGCGCTTCCTCGCGCGTGGCGGCGACGTGCATCGGGCCGACCAGCCGCCAGCCGCTGCGGTCCATGGTGCGTCCGGCCTCCGCCGCCTGCGCCTCGGCGATCGCCCAGTTGCTGGCGAGCGCGTTGAACCCGCCCGCCTGGGTCGCGCCGATCGACAGCAGCCCCAGCCCGTGCCGCCCCGCCGCCTGCGCGCCGGTAGGCGATACCTGGCTGGCGACCGCGATCTCCACCGAGGGGCGCGTGTAGGGGCGCATCTGCAACCGCGCCTCGTTCAGGGTGAACCAGTCGGTCTGCTTCGTCACCACCTCCCCGCGCAGCAGCGGGACGAGGACGTCGAGCGCCTCGTCCATGCGATCGCGCTGTTTCGCGACGGGGATGCCCATCATGAACGCGTCGGATGGCAGCGCGCCCGGCCCGACCCCGAACATCACCCGCCCGCGCGTGACGTGATCGAGCTGGTTGATGCGATCGGCCAGCATCAGCGGATGGTGATAGGGAAGCGAGGAGACGCCGGTGCCCAGCCGGATGTGGCGGGTGCGTTCCGCGACGGTGGCGATGAACAGTTCGGGGCTGGCGATCAATTCATAGCCGGCGGAATGATGTTCGCCGATCCACGCCTCGTCATAACCCAGCCGGTCCATATGGACGACCAGGTCGAGGTCGCGTTCGATCGCCTGCGTGGGGTTTTCCCCCAGCGGGTGAAAGGGCGCGATGAACGCGCCGAACCGCAGCCGGTCGGCCATGCCACTCTCCTCAGCATAAGTTTTGTTCTGGAACCGATGTTATGCCGCGCGTGCCGATCGGCCAAGCGGAAAATCAGCGGCGGCGGAACGATCCGCGCGCCAGCCAGATACCGGCGAGGAGCAGGAGCAGCGGGGCGATCCAGAGCGGGATCGTCGCGGCGTCGAGCGGCGGATCGTAGGAGATGTAGCGGCCGTAGCGCGTGATCATCCAGTCGCGGATCTGGCGCGGGGTCTGCCCGGCGGCGATCCGCTGGCGCACCACGACGCGCATCTCGCCCGCCATATCGGCGTCCGAATCGGCGATCGACTGTCCCTGGCAGACGATGCAGCGCAGCGTTTCCATTAGCGCGCGCGCGCGGCGTTCCTGCGCGGCGTCGGGCAATTGGGTATAAGCGAGCGCGGCGTTGGCGGTCTGTGCCGCGGCGGGCGTGGCGGCGACGAGCGCAAACGCGAGGGCGGCCGCGCGGGTCATTTCGCGTCCGCCAGCGCGCGCAGGATGCCGGGTACGTCGTCGGCGCGGATATCGCCGACATGCTGCGCCACGATGATCCCGCGCCCGTCGATGACGAACGTCTCGGGCACGCCCGACGAGCCGAGCGCGAGCTGGACGCGGCTGTGCACGTCGCTGCCGATCCGGGCATAGGGATCGCCGTTGCGGCGAAGGAAATCGGCGATGTCCTGCGGCGTGTCCTTGATCGCGATCGCGTCGATCGGAACGCCCGCGGCCTTCAGCGTCATCAGCTGCGGCGCCTCCGCGATGCACGGCACGCACCAGCTGGCGAAGACGTTGAGCAGGCGCGGCCGGCCGCGGCGGAAATCGGCGGTGGTCAGCCCCGGCTTGCCCGGCGCGATCGGGGCGAGCGTGAAATCGGGCAGCGGCTTGCCGATCATCGCCGAACGGACGGTGCGGTCGGCGGGCCGCCACAGCCCCCAGGCGACCACTGCCACCACCATGCCGAACGCGCACAGCGGCAGCCACAACAGCCAGCGCCGGTTCGTCATGCGTCCCCCTCCGCACGGCGCCGGCCCTGCCGGAACAGCCGCCATTGATGCCCTGCCAGCGACAGCCCGCCGCCGATCGCGATCAGCGCGCCGCCCGCCCAGATCAGCGTCACGAACGGTTTCCACCACAATCGCAGCTGCCAGCGCCCGTCATCGCCCAGCGCGCCGAGCACGGCATAGAATTGCCCGTCGACATGCGTCGCGATCGCGCTTTCGTTGGTGGTGGTGACCGGCTGGGTGAAATAGCGGACCTGCGGGCGCAGCACATAGGGCGCGGCATCGCCGCGCGTCACCGACAGCCGCCCTTCCAGCGCGGTCCAGTTCTGCCCCACCACCGGGCGCACGCCCTCCAGCCGGACGGTGAAGCCCGCGACGCGCGCCGGATCGCCGACACCGACCGCCAGCAATGCCTCCTGCGTCCAGGCGGTGCTGGCCGCCATGCCGGCCAGCGCGACCGCGACGCCCAGATGCGCGATCACCATGCCCCACAGATGCAGCGGCGCGCGGGCCAGGTTGCGCCTGGCCAGCGGCGCGACGCTCGCCACCGCCAGCCCGGCCGCCAGTGCGATGCCCGCCAGCGGCAGGACGCCGATCGGCCCGCCCAGCACGAACGCACCCGCCCCGGCGAACAGCGCCGCGGCGATCGGCGCGAACAGCCGGCCCAGCACCTCGCCCGCGTCGTCGCGGCGCCAGCGCATCAGCGGCCCGGCGGTCATCATCGCCACCAGGATCAGCGCGATCGGCCCGGTCGCCTTGTCGAAGAACGGCGGCCCGACCGACAATTGCGTCCCGAACGCGCCCGCGACGATCGGGTAGAAGGTGCCGATCAGCACGATCCCCAGGATCACCGTCAGCAGCAGGTTGTTGGCGACCAGCGACCCTTCGCGGCTGAACGGTTCGAACAACTTGCCCTGCCGCACCGTCCCCACCCGCGCGCCGAACAGCGCCAGCGCGCCGCCGATGTAGAGGACCAGCAGGGCAAGGATGAACGTGCCGCGTGTCGGATCGACCGCGAAGGCATGGACGCTGGTGAGGATGCCCGATCGCACCAGGAACGTCCCGATCATGCTCATCGAAAAGGCGACCACCGCCAGCATCACCGTCCAGGCGCGCAAGCCGTCGCGCGTCGCCAGCACCGTCACCGAATGGAGCAGCGCGGTCGCCGCCAGCCACGGCATCAGGCTGGCGTTCTCCACCGGATCCCAGAACCACCAGCCGCCCCAGCCGAGTTCGTAATAGGCCCAGTAGCTGCCCGCGGTGATCCCCAGCGTCAGGAAAACCCACGCGCCCAGCACCCACGGCCGCATCGCGCGCGCGAATGAAGGGCCCACGTCGCGCGTCACCAGCGCGCCGACCGCGAAGGAGAAGGCGACCGACAGCCCGACATAGCCGGCGTAGAGCGTCGGCGGGTGGAAGGCGAGGCCGGGGTCCTGCAACAGCGGGTTCAGTCCCGCGCCGTCGGCGGGCGCCGGCTGCAACCGCGCGAACGGGTTGGAGGCGAACAGCAGGAAGGCATAGAAGCCGAGCGCGATCGCCGCCTGCGCCGCCAGCGTCGCCACCAAGGTGCGCTCCGCCAGCCGGTGTTCGAACCGCGCCACCGCCGCGCCCGCCAGCCCCAGGATCGTCACCCACAGCAGCATCGACCCTTCGTGGTTGCCCCACGCGCCGGCGAATTTGTACAGCCACGGCTTCATCGAATGGCTGTTCGCCGCGACCAGCGCGACCGACATGTCGGATGCCAGGAACACTGCGATCAGCGCCGCCATCGCCGCCGCTGCCAGCGCGCCCTGCACGATCGCCACCGCGCGAACCGC
The DNA here is from genome assembly GCF_001556735.1 of Sphingomonas sp. CCH9-F2. Lineage (NCBI taxonomy): Bacteria > Pseudomonadati > Pseudomonadota > Alphaproteobacteria > Sphingomonadales > Sphingomonadaceae > Sphingomonas > Sphingomonas sp. CCH9-F2. The sequence goes on from NZ_LSJO01000212.1 coordinate 7,114, forward strand.
GCCCGCGCCGCCCGCGACGCCGCGCCGCAGCGTCAGAGTCGCGAGCAATACCTGCAACGCCGCCAGCGCGGCGGCGAGCCACAGGGCGGCAAGCCCGGTTTCGGCGGTCATGACGGAAAGGACGGGTGGCTCACCCGTGATGCTGTAGCGAGCCGCGGCGCGCGCCGGAAGGCGTCAAAAAAGCGCACGGCGCATCAACCGCAGCTTGCCCCGTCACACGCACAAGTTGCTGGCGACCCGGTCGCACAGCCGCCACATAGGCCGGCGATGACCGATACGACCGACCGGACCGCGTTGCTCGCCACGCTTGTCGCGCTCGCCGAGGCGGGCGGCGATGTGGTGTGGGGCCATTTCGTCGCGGGGTGCGCCGTGATGCACAAGGCCGACGAAAGCCCCGTCACCATCGCCGACCGCGAGGCGGAGGCGGTGATCCTCGCCGGTCTCGCCACGCTGACCCCGGCGATCCCGGTAGTGGCGGAGGAGGAAGCCGCGGCGGGGCGTGTCCCCGACGTGACCGGCGCGTTCCTGCTGGTCGATCCGCTCGACGGGACGAAGGAATTCGTCGGCCGCGGCGACGATTTCACCGTCAACATCGCGCTGGTCGAGGGCGGCGCGCCGACGATGGGCGTCGTCTATGCCCCGGCCCGCGACGCGATCTATTGGAGCGACGTGACGCGTGGCGCGTGGATGGCGGTACGCAAGCCCAACGAGCCGCGCCATGACGAGCAGTCGATCCATGTGCGCGCGTGCGGCGACGCGCCGTGTGCGGTCGCATCGAAAAGCCATGCGATGCCGGGCCTCGACGGCTGGCTGGACGCCGGCGGGATCGCGACGCGCGTGTCGGTCGGCTCCAGCCTGAAATTCGTGCTGGTGGCGAGCGGCGAGGCCGACGTCTATCCGCGCACCGGCCCGACGATGGAATGGGACACTGCGGCGGGCGATGCGGTGCTGCGCGCGGCGGGCGGGCGAACGCTTGACCCCGACGGCGCGCCGTTCGTCTATGGCAAGCCGGGGTATCGCAACACCGGCTTCGTCGCCACCGGCGGCTACGAACCTGCCCCGCTCAGGCCGTACCTGACATGACGCTGACGCACCTCGACCGGCTGGAAGCCGAAAGCATCCACATCATCCGCGAAGTCGCCGCCGTCGCCGACAAGCCGGTGATGCTGTATTCGGTGGGCAAGGATTCGGCGGTGATGCTGCATCTGGCGCGCAAGGCGTTCTACCC
>NZ_LSJO01000213.1:0-2790 GCF_001556735.1 Sphingomonas sp. CCH9-F2
GGGCGGAACGGCGGCGGGCGCCGGCACCGGCGCGGCATCCTCCTCGACCGGCAGGGAGATGGCGTTGACGTCGATGAAGCGGGTGCACGCGCGCCGGAACGCCTCGGGCGCGCGGCTGGTGCCGAAGCCGTAGACCGGAATGCCTTCCTGCCGGATGCGCATGGCCAGCGGCATGAAGTCCGAATCGGACGACATGATCCCGAACGCCTCCACCTTGCCGCGGAAGAGCAGGTCCATCGCGTCGATGGTCATCTTCATGTCGGTGGCGTTCTTGCCCTTGGTCAGGTCGAACTGCTGCTGCGGCTCGATGCCGTGCTTCACCGTCATGTCGCGCCACGAATTGAGCGCGGGCTTGGACCAGTTGCCGTACACGCGCCGCACGTTCACGGTGCCCAGCTCTGCCAGCACGGTCAGCACCGGGTCCAGCGTCGCGGCGGAGGCATTGTCCGCGTCGATCAGCAGCGCGACGTTGCGCGTCGGGGTCATGTCGTTGGTGGCCATGCCCGGTGCATCGACCGCCATTGCGGTGACGTCAATCGTTTAGCGAGGGGGAGGGCGCGGGATAGGCGATCGCGACGATCTCATATTCGCGCTCCCCGGCGGGCAACGTGACCCGGCGCAGGTCGCCCACCGCCGCGCCGCGCAGCGCCCGCGCGATCGGCGCATTCCACCCGACGCGCCCGGCGCCCGCCTCCGCCTCGTCGTCGCCGACCAGCGTCAGGATGCGCTCATTGTCGTCCTCGTCCGCGATCGTCACGGTCGCGCCGAACCACACGCGCGACCGGTCCTGCTGCTGCGCCGGATCGACCACCTTGGCCGCCTTCATCCGCCGCGACAGCCATCCCAGCCGCCGGTCGATCTCGCGCAGCCGTTTGCGGCCGTAGATATAGTCGCCGTTCTCCGACCGGTCGCCATTGCCCGCCGCCCAGGAAATCGTCTCGACCAATGCGGGGCGCTCGTGCGCGAACAACCGCTCGTACTCCTGGCGCAACGTCGCGAAGCCGGCGGGGGTGATGTAATTGGGGCGATCGGTCATCGGCCTGCGGTTAGGCGCAAAGGGCCGCAGGATGAAGAGGGACTCACGCGAAGCCGCGAGGCCGCGAAGACATTCATCCCGCGCGGAGGCGTGGCGAAGCACGGCACGCCAGCTCGTCTACCGATCGCGATGTCCGCGTCGCGGCACCTTCGCGTCTTCGCGGCGTCGCGTGAACCCCTCAACCGCCCCGCGGCCGCCCCAGATACCAGCTCAGGTTGTGCGGCCCGCGGCTCTTCGCGCGCGGCGGATTCATCAGGTCGTAGACGACGGCATTTTCCAGCACGCGCTGGACATAGTTGCGCGTCTCCCCGAACGGGATCGCCTCCACCCAGTCGACCGCATCGACCCCGCCGGTGCGCGGATCGCCGTTGGCGCGGAGCCACTTGTTCACATTGCCCGGCCCGGCATTGTACGCCGCGATCGCCAGCGGATAGCTGCCGTACAGGTTGAAGATCCGCTGAAAATAACTCGACCCCAGCTGGATGTTGTAGCCGGTGTCGTTGACTAGCCGCGCCGGATCGTAGGGCAGCCCCAGCTTGCCCGCCTGTTCGCGCGCGGTGCCGGGCATCAGCTGCATCAGCCCGCTCGCGCCCACCGGGCTGCGCGCGGCACGATCGAACTGGCTTTCCTGCCGCGCGACCGCGTGGATCATCGACCACTGGCTCTCATACCCCGCCGGCACCGCCACCGTGGGGAAACCGTTGGCGCTATATTCGGTCAGCCCGTTCTGCATCGCGCTGCGCCCCACCAGCACGCCCAGGTCCGGGCGGCGCAGCAAGCGGGACAGTTCATCCGCCAGGTAATGATCGGCATCGCTGGTCGCGTCCGTGGCGATCTGCTTCACGAACGCGGTCTGGTCCTGGTACAGGCCGGCGCTGCCCAGGAACTGTGCCGCGCGCACCGTCTCGCGCGCGTAGAAGGCGTTGCGCGCAGCCGCCGGGATCATCGGCGCCGGGGCGGGCGGGGGCGCGGTCAGCGCGCGGCCCAGATGCTCGATCGCCAGCTGCCCGTAATATTGGTCGCGGAACCCCGCGGCGCGTTCGAACAACGCGTTGGTATTCACCATCCGCGCATCCTCGGCCGCGCGCGCCGCCCAGTAGAAGCCCTTGGCGCGCGTCTGCGGTGACTGGCTGCCGCGGCCATAGCGTTCGAACATCGCGCGCGCATCGGCGGGGCGCCCCAGCTTCAGCGCCGCCTGACCCGCCAACCACGCCAGCGAGGTATAATCGTCGCGCTCGCCATAGGGCTTGGTCGATACGTCGGTCCCCGCCGGATAGGCATCGTCGATCTGCCGCGCGATGTCATAGGCGGTCTGCCACTGGCCGTCCGCCGCCGCACCGCGCGCATTGGCCAGCAGCGCCTCGTAGAATTTCTCGACATTCCCCGGCAGCGTCATGGCCGCGCGCGTCCGCGCCAGCCAGCCGCGCGCACTGGGGGAGGCGCCGTTGCCGCGCAGCCACGTCGCCTTGTCCGCGATATAGCCGGCATCGCGCGCACCCGCCGCATCGTTCGCCGCCGCGAGTGCCGATGCATTGGCGGCATCGCTGCGGAACGCCAGCCGCGCCTCGAACAGCGGGCGCGCGGCGGGGCTGGTGTACGGCAGCACCCGCGCCGCCGCGCTGGTCGCCCCCTGCCACAACAAGGTGTCCATCCGCCGGTCGTGGTCGGCACTGGTCAGCGCGCCCGCGAACTGGTTGGTGATCGTCGCCTCGTCCTGCGGGGCCAGCGTGCCCAGCCGCCATGCGGCGCGCGCC
>NZ_LSJO01000214.1:0-9658 GCF_001556735.1 Sphingomonas sp. CCH9-F2
AACGGGGTCCCTTTTGGACGCCGATAGGGGGTCCTTTTTGGACGCCGATTGACAGTCCAGAAGGGATATGCGAAGCTCGACGCGGCACTGGCGCTCAATGGTCCGGACGAACGCTGGACGCTGTCGGTGATCGGCCGCAACCTCACCAACAAGCTGGTGGTCACGGCCGCGAACGACATTCCGTTCGCAGGTGGAACCGGCACAGGGACGGCCGGGCCGGGCGTTACCGCCGACATGTCCGCCTTTGTCGACAACCCGCGGGAAGTATTCGTCGAGCTGGCGTTCAAATTCTGACTGTTCTTCTTCCGAACAACCTCGAAGGGGTGGTGAGTTCACCGCCCCTTTTCTTTTCACCTGCTGCCGTATCGCGCACGAAGGCCGGCAAGCAGCACCTGCAACCCTTCCTTGAAAATGTCCTCGTCCGACGGAGCGAGCTCAAGCGCCTCGGCAAGTCGGGGGAAATGCGCCGCATCGACCTCGGGCATGGCCGGGATGTGATGCGCTTCCGCCGCCGCCGCGAACAGCGACGAGCCATATGTGAACTTCTCTATCACTTCGTGCACGATCATTTGCGTGGCGAGCGGATACGGGCAATCCCGCAAACCGGCTTCGTAAGCGGGGAGCATCAATCGCCGCGGAAAAAAGCGTAGCGAAAGCGGCGCGGCATTGGGATGGCGCAGGGCAACGCGGCGAGTGGCGCAACTGAGCTCCACCATCCGCGTCTCCCAATCGGTGGACCATTCCTCCTGCTCGTGGCCGACTTCGAAAAGCAGCCTGCGTGCGACTTCCGCGAGAAGCTCCTCCTTGTCACGAAAGTGGTGGTAGAGCGATGGCGCACTGACACCCAGTTCCTTCGCCACAGCTTGCAGGCTCAGGGCGTCCAGTCCCTTCGCATCGATGAGTCGCAATGCCGCCTCCGCAGCGGCCTCACGGGTGATCAGCGGGGACGATGGGCGCCCTGCACGCGGCACGCGACGCTTGCCGCCAACGGTCGTCTTCGTCTTTTTCGCGACTGCCGGAGTCATGATGTTCATGCCGGCAAGCTAACGGGCTTGCTGCCGGACGGCCAGAGCTTGCTCCACGCACCGGTAATCCAAGGACCATGTATCTCGCAATTGCGCGCGGCGAGGGTCACCGACGGGCATGACGCCACGTGCTGCGCAAAGAGGCATAAAACTATTGCCATTAGTTTTAAAGTCGGGTACAACCGGCCTACAAGCAGGAGAGGTGCGACCATGAACTTCGTCGCCGATATCGCGAGGCCGGCCGAGCGCCGCGTGACCCGGCTGTCTGACCTGACCGACAGCCAGCAGGAAGCAATCCGCCGCATTCCGGCCGAGAAGGACGCCGTCAACGTCCCGCTCGCGGCGACGCGGCCGAACGCGATCTTCACCGGTCGCGAGCGGTTTGACGCCGAGCAGGCGAACATCTTTCAAAAGCATGCCGTGCCGGTGGCATTGGCGGCGGTGTTGCCGGAGCCGGGATCGGTCGTCGCGATCGAGGCGTACGGCAAGCCCCTGCTCGTTACCCGGACGCGCGCCGACGAGATCAAGGTCTTCATCAACGCCTGCCAGCACAAGGGCGCGAAGCTGGTGGAGGATTGCGCCGTCCATAAGCAGGGGCGGATGGTCTGCCCCTATCATGCCTGGACCTACGGCCTCGACGGCAAGCTGATCGGCGTTGCCCGGTCGGACATGTTCGAAGGCGTGATGAAGGATCAGCGCGGGCTGAAGGAACTGCCCAGCGTCGTTTGGGGCGGCGTCATCTATGCCCAGCTGAACGGCGGACCGCTGGACGTGTCGCAGTTGCACGACCAGATCGATGCAGACTTCACCGCGCTCGGTATCCCCGGCGGCTATGTCTACGGTCGCAAGACCTTCGACCTGGCGGCCAATTGGAAGGTCGTTCTCGAGCCTTTCCTTGAAGGTTATCATGTGCAGCGGCTGCACGCCGCATCGATCGGCGCGCTGTTCGTCGACGCGCCGAGCGTCAGCGACACGTTCGGCGTCAACATCCGTCAGGTGTCAGGGCGCATCGGCTATGAGCCGGCAATGCTGGACGAGGATGCGGACATGAACGTCCACAAGCTCGTCACGCACGCCTATACCGCATTCCCCAATGTCGTGGTCGTCACCAGCCAATATTACACCAGCGTGATGATCCTGATGCCGTACGGCGTGGACCGGACGGTCGTGCATTATTACATGGTCACCCCCGGCCCGGCGACGACGCCCAAGGCGGAAGAGGTGTTCGAACGCTCCTACGACCTGATCATCAAGGTGTTCGCGGGGGAGGACTTTCGCGCGGCGCAGATCAGCCAGGAAGGGTTGAACGCGGGAGTGCCCGAAAGCACCGTCTATTGCGGTCTGGAGGAAAACGTCATCCGTTACTACGAAGCGCTCGAGACGTTGCTGTAGATGCCGCAACTGATCGTTACGATGAGGGGCGGGACCGAGCATGACCGCGGCGACGGGTTTGACGCATTGCTCGCCATGTGCGGCGGCGGTTATTCGTGTCCGACATCCGATGAGGGTCGATAGCTCCGAACATTGCGGCAAGCGCTCGCGGCTGTCTTGCTCGTTGCGCTTCGAGAACGCATTTGACGGTTTGCGCGTCACCATCGCGCCGGAGGATTGAACGTGGAGCAGGCATTACGCGAGGCGCTCGACCGCCATCTGGCAAGCGCCCGCGACGGATCGACCGCTCTCGGCGCCGCTGGCGTTTTCGGGTTGATCGTACCCGAGGAACTGGGAGGTCTTGGCCTTGACGTGTCGACGGCGGGAGCCGTGCTCGACATGCTTGGCGAGCATTGCGAGCCGACATCCTTCCTGGAGACATGTGTCATCGCCGCGCAGCTGCTTCAGGGCGCGCGAACACCGGCCGGGGACGGCGTGCTGCGGGACATTGCGAACGGCGCGACGGTCGCTGTCGCTGGGCTGGATCCACGGCTTCGCCCCGGCGTCAGCGCGACACCCACGGCTGGCGGGTGGCGACTCGATGGCGACGCAAAGCTGGTGCTCGACGGCGCGTCTGCGGACTATCTGCTCGTTGCGGCGCGAACCGAACGCTACACGTCCGCGCTTCTTCTGGTGCCCGCAACGACCGACGGCGTGATCGCGAAGGCCTATCCGACGATCGATGGCCGTGCGGCCGCCGATCTCCGCTTCATCAACGCCGAGGCCGCGCTGCTCGCCACCGATGTCGACGATGCGCTGAGCGAAGCGGGTGACATCGCGCTCGCCTGCCTCGCGTCGGAAGCAAGCGGTCTGATGCGGCGGCTGGTGAGGGACACGGTCGCCTATGCAAGGGAGCGCGAACAATTCGGCCAGCCGATCGCGCGCTTCCAGGTGATCCAGCATCGGCTTGCCGACATGCATATCCAGGCGCGCCGGGCGACGGCGATTGCTGCGCGCGCCTGTCAGGCGCTGGGCGGCCACTGGGCCGAGCGCGCGCGCCTGGTCAGTGCGGCGAAAGTGACGGTGGCCGATGCCGGGCGCTTCGTCGGGCAGAATGCGGTTCAACTGCACGGTGGCATGGGCATGACGCAGGACCTGCCGGTCGGTCGCTGCTTCAAACGGCTGACGGTGATCGAGCACGAACTCGGCAGCGCCGATCAGCACCGCCAGCGTTTCGGGCGTATGACCGCGCAACTCGCGGTCTAGTGCCTTTTTGCGCAACGAGCCGTGCGCGCAACCCCCGCGAGAGACCGCGCCATCCCGGCCTTCCCCTGAGGGAAGGTACTACTATCCAAGCACCTCCTTGGCGACGATGCCGCGCTGGATCTCGTTGGTCCCGGCATAGATCAGGCCGGCCCGCGTATTAAGGTAGCGAAGTGGTGCGATCGCCTGCCACGGTTCGCCGCTGCAATAATCTGACGCCGTTTCCGGATAGCCGACAATGGGGCCGCCCGGCTTGCTGACGCCGGGCTGCCACGCCCGGCCGACAGGCCCCGCCGCTTCAAGTTCGAGTTCCGACAAGCGTCCCGCCAGTTCGGTGCCGAGTATCTTCATGATCGACGGATCGGCTCCGAGCGGCTCGCCCCGCGACAGCTTCGACAAGGACTCGCTTTCAAGCGAGTCGAGCACCTCGATATGGATTTCGAGGTCGGTCAACTTGTTGGCGAATAGCGGCTCTTCGGCAAGGGGCCCGGCATGGGCGCGCAAGGCGTCGAGCCTCACCTGAAGCTGCGGCGCGTAGGCCGAACCGCCCCGTTCGAACTCGAGCAGATATTTGGCGACACTCCATCCCCCGTCGATCGCGCCGAGAACATGGGCAATCGGAACACGTACCCGGTCGAAAAACACCTGATTCTGGATCCATTCGCCGGATGCCATGACGATCGGACGCACCTCGATACCCGGTGTGGTCATGTCGGTGAGCAAGAACGTGATGCCTTGCTGCTTGCGCTCGCCGCGCGCGGTGCGGACGAGGCAGAACATCCAGTTCGCGACATTGGCATGCGTGATCCAAATCTTGCTGCCGGTACAGACGAGATCGTCACCGTCGCGCTCGGCCTTCATCTGCAGCGCCGCCAGGTCCGACCCGGCGCCCGGTTCGGAATAGCCCTGACACCAGAAATGCTCGCCCGACAGCATCCGCGGCAGGAAGAACGCCTTTTGCTCTTCCGTGCCGAAGCGGAGGATCGCCGGCCCGGCCATGTCGATCCCCATGGGCGAGGTGGGTGGCGCGCCAGCGAGGACGCGCTCGCGCTCGAAGATGTGGCGCTGCGTGACTGACCATCCAGCCCCGCCATGCTCCTTCGGCCAGGCGGGTGCCGCCCAGCCGCGCGCATGGAGGATCGCCTGCCACGCCATCTGCGCCTTGTGATCGGCGTAGACGCTCGTCATGCGGCTGCCGGCAGCGCGAATCGGGGGCGTCAGCTTCTCGGCGAGAAAGGCGCGAACTTCCGTGCGAAAGGCTTCGTCTTCGGGCGTCAGCTTCATGACGCCGCCCCGGCCGCTTCCGGGGCGGTGCCGGTAGGCTGCTTGGGAATGAAGATCGACTTTGGCCGGGTGAACTCGAGCAAGCCGGCCAGGCCGTTTTCCTGCCCGAAGCCCGATTGCTTGGCGCCCGCCAGCGGGGTGAAGGGCGTCGATTGCAGGTTCTGGTTGATCCACACCGTACCGGTATCGAGCCGGTGGGCGATTTCGGTCGCCTTCTCGATGTTGGCCGACCAGACGGCGCCGGCAAGGCCATATTCGGTGTCGTTGGCCCGCGCGACCACGTCGTCCACGTCCGTCCACTTGAGCAGCGGCAAGACGGGCCCAAACGCCTCCTCTACCACGACGCGGCTGTCGTCGGGCGGGTTGTCAACCAGCGTCAGCGGCACAAAATAGCCACGCTGGGGCACGTCGCCGCCCTCCAGCAGCGTCAGCCCGTTCGCGCGCGCATCGTCGAGGAGGCCGAGAACGCGGCGATATTGCGCCTCGTTCTGGATCGGGCCATAGCGGTTACCCTGCTCGGCACCGTCACCCACCGGTGTGGCCTTGGCAAGCTCGTGCAGCCGGTCCCGAACCTGGTCATAGATGTCGGCGTGGATGAACAGCCGCTTGGTCGCGACGCACACCTGCGCGGTGTTGTGAAACGCGCCCTCGAACAGCTGTTCCGCCACCGTATCGACATCGACGTCCGGCAGCACGATGGCCGCGTCGTTTCCGCCCAGCTCGAGCGTGATACGCTTCAGGTCCTTGGCGGCGCTTTCCATTACGCGGCGGCCGGTTGCCGTGGAGCCGGTGAAGCTGATCTTGGCGAAGCCCTTGTGCGCGGTCATCAGCGGGCCGAGCGCGTCCCCGCCCGCGATGACGTTCAACACGCCGGCCGGAAAGCAATCGCGGATCAGCTCGGCAATCCGTAGCGTGGTAAGCGGGGTGAAAGGGGAGGGCTTCAGGACCAGGGTGTTGCCGGCCATGATCGCCGGCGCGATCTTCCACACCGCCAGCAGCACCGGGAAGTTCCACGGCACGATACCGCAGACGACGCCCAGCGGCACGTGATGCACCTCAATCCGGCGGGTGTCGGTCTCCTCCGTCACATCGATGGGGATATCGAGCATGGTAGTCGCCTTCATCCACATCGCACCGCCCAGCACCTCGCCCTTGGCGCCGGGATAGGGACGACCCTGTTCCTTGACGAACAGGGCGGCGAGCTCGTCGGCATGTGCCTCGATGATCCCGGCCGCGCTGATCAGCGCGGCCTTGCGCTCGGCGATCGGCACGTTCTTCCAGGTCGCAAAGGCGCGGGTCGCAGCCGCGACGGCGCGATCGAGATCGTCGGCGGTCGCATCCGGAGCCTCGGCGAACACCTCCCCCGTCGCCGGATTGCGCACCGGCAGAGAGGCTGCCGTGGGCGCGGCGGCGCCGTCGATCGTCATGGTGAAGCTTGCTGCTGCCACGCTGGCCATCTAACTCTCCCGCTGATCGCGGCCATCAGCCGCTTGTGCCTGGCAATCTAATGCCCTTAGATAAGATGGATCGCAAGAGGTTGGGAGAGGAAGATGGCAGTTGACCGGCCTCTGACGGGAGTGCGGGTGGTCGACGCGGTGCACGGGCCGCTGAGTATCACCACACGATATCTTGCGGAGCTCGGCGCGCAAGTGGATCGCATCGCGGATGCCGCTCACGGTGATAGGCTGGCGGATCGCATCGCCAATCTCGGCAAGACGGTGCATCCCTTCGATCATCGCGCGCCGGAAGCCGCTTCTCTGCTCGCCGCCGCAGATATCATAGTCGAGGATTGCGGCCTCCAGCTACGCGCAAGCCAACCAGCGCAGGTCATCGTCAGCGTCAGTCCGTTCGGACAGGGAAACTCCCTGTCGGGGTGGCAGGCGAGCGACGCCGTTTTACACGCGCTTTCAGGCGAACTGTCGCGCTCGGGGATTCGTGGGCGCGAGCCGCTGCTGCCGCCGGGGCAGCTGGCATGGCAGTGCGCGGCGGTGCAGGCGGCATTCCTGGCGCTGCAATCCTATTTCCTCGCATTGCGAACCGGGCAGGGCGACCGCATCGACTTTGCCGCTTTGGACGGCGCAGTGCAGGCGCTTGACCCCGGCTTCGGGATCGGTGGCAGCGCCACGATGGGGCGTCCGGCGAACCTGCTGTCGCGCGAGCGGCCTGCCAAGGGTTTTCAATACCCCATCATCCGCTGTGCCGACGGTCACGTGCGCCTGTGCCTGCTGGCGGCACGGCAGTGGCAGGGCATGTTCCGCTGGATGGGCGAACCCCCTGCCTTCGCGGACCCGAGCTTCAACAGCACGGCGGTCCGCTACAAGTCACCTGATCTCCTGCCGGCGATCGCTGCCTTCTTTGCGGACAAGACCCGTGCCGAACTTGAAGCCGCTGCCATCTCGTACGGCGTGCCGCTGAGCGGCGTGGCGACGCTCGCCGAAGCGCCGACGCTGCCCCACTTCGTCGAACGTGCGTCCTTCCGCAGCGAAGACGTGAATGGCGCGACCTATCCCGTTCCAAACGGGTGTATCGTCGTGGATGGTGAGCGGATGACGCCGGATGCAGGGCATCCGCGGGCTCGCTTGGTGCCAAGCGCACGGGATCTGTCCCGGCCGTTCGAAGGGCTGAAGGTGCTGGACCTCGGCGTCATCGTCGTCGGCGCCGAAACCGGTCGCCTGCTGGCCGATCAGGGGGCCGATGTGGTGAAGGTGGAAAGCGGTGCCTTTCCGGATGGCAACCGCCAGTCCTATCTGCCCTACGGCCTCTCGGCCAGCTTCGCGGCCGGGCACCGTAACAAGAGAGGTCTTGGCCTCGATCTGCGTCACCCGGATGGCAAGGCGCTTTTCCTTCGGCTGGTCGGGCAGGCCGACGTGGTGCTCTCCAACTTCAAGCCGGGGACGATGCAGTCGCTCGGCCTCGGCCGTGACGTTCTCGCAGCCGCCAACCCGCGCGTGATCAGCGTCGAGAGTTCCGCCTTCGGAGATAGCGGCCCCTGGAGCAAGCGGATGGGGTATGGCCCGCTCGTGCGGGCAGCCACCGGTCTGACGGAGGCGTGGCGCTACGCCGATGATCCCGAAAGCTTCAGCGATTCGATCACCATCTACCCCGACCATGTCGCTGGCCGCATCGGCGCGATCGCTGCGGTGGCGTTGCTGATCCAGCGTGAGCGGACCGGGCAGGGGGGACATGCAAGCATCGCCCAGGCAGAGGTCATGCTCGCCCAGTTCGGAGCGGAGATCGCACGAGCGTCGACCGGCGTTCCTGCCGAACGCGAGCATTCGGCGGTCTACCGCTGCCGCGGGGACGACGAGTGGATCGTGGTCACCGAGCGCGACCAGGCCGATGCTGCTGCGTTCGTCTCCGGGTGCGGTGGGCGGCCCGCAAGCGAGTGGGCGGCGTCGGTCGATGTCGACGATGCGATGCATTGCCTTCAGGCTGCCGGCATTCCCGCCGCGAAGATGCTGCGGGTGGGAGACCTGCCGGGCTTTCACTATTTCGCCGAACGAGGCCTTCTGCGGCGCGAGCATCATCCCTTCCTGGCGGACGTGGTCACGTCCGAGGCAACGCAAGGGCATGGGCGCCTCCCGGCCCCTCCGATCGCCCCCGCACCGCTCATGGGCGAGCACAGCGACGAGATCATGAGGGAGTGGCTGGGCCTCAGCCCGAACCAGATCGAGGACCTTGTGGCCAAGGGTGTGGTCGAGCGCGCCAGCATCGAGGAACGGAGCGCAATCCAGCAGACACTGGCGGCAAAGACCTTGCGCTCGGAGGACGCGTAACAGCGTAAGACCGCCAGCCAAGTGGTCCAAGAATGGGTAGCAGCTCAGGTCGAGCGCCGCCAGCAGCGATAGCGCGCGCAATGACCGAGGCGATGTCGCAGGCCGGGGCGGTTCGCGGTCGCCGCGTTGCCGCGATGATTTATCCCCGCTGTGGCACCGGGTCACATGGCGGATGCGGCGAACCTTGCGGTCATGCGTATGAGCAGCATGATCGCATCCCTCTCGGCCAACGGCCCCATCGCCGGGCTTGTCTTCGTCGTGCTTCTGCTGATCGCCTTCGCAACCGAACGATTTCCGCCCGTGACCGTCGCGGTCTGCGGCGCCGCGGTGATGATCGCGCTCGGCTGGATCGGCTGGGACGAAGTGAGCGCCGCCTTCGCCAATCCCGCGCCGATCGCAATCGGAGCGTTCTTCATCCTGTCGGGGGCGTTGGTGCGGACCGGCACGATCGAAGCACTGGCGAGCACGGTCGTGCGGCGCGCGGCGCGTCAGCCGCGACGGACGGTCGCGGAGATGTACATCGGTGCTGCGATCGCACCGGCGTTCATCAACAACACGCCCGTCGTGATGGTGCTGATTCCGCTCGTCCGGCGCCTTGGCCAGGCGATCGGCATCGCCGCCACGCGCTTGCTGATCCCGCTGTCGTACCTGTCGATTCTCGGCGGAACGCTGACGTTGATCGGGACGTCGACCAATCTGCTGGTCGATGGCGTCGCGCGCGCCAACGGGCAGCCGGGCTTCGGCATTTTCGAGATTTCCGGGGTTGGGCTGGCCGCGATGCTGGCCGGCATCGCGACGATGCTGTTGATCGGAAAGCGCCTGCTACCCGACCGCCCCGACTATCCTGCGGAGGATCGGCATCATCTGACCTATCTGACCGAGATCGAGTTGACGAAATCGGTGGGGCTGCTGGCCGACCTGCCGCTGCTGCGGCGGGCG
>NZ_LSJO01000215.1:0-5149 GCF_001556735.1 Sphingomonas sp. CCH9-F2
CACGCCGTAGCCCAGCGCCTTGGCCGCACCATAGACGGCATAGGCAGCCAGCCCGACCGCATCGAACCAGTCGAGCGCCGCACCGCGCCACCAGCGCGCCGGCGTGATCCAGATCACCATCGCCATGACGAGGCACACCGATGCCGCGCGCGCATCGTGGACCCAGAACACCGGCGCCCCGATCAGCAGGTCGCGCACCGTTCCCCCTCCGACCCCCGTGATCAGCGCGAAGAAGGCGAAGGTCACCAGCGTCTGCCCGCGCCGCGCCGCCGCCAGCGCGCCCGACACCGCGAACACCGCCAGCCCCGCGACGTCCAGCCACGGCGCGAACGCGGGCAGCAGCACCTGCGGCGTCAGTGCCTCCGCCGGCGGCATCGCGCCGGTCAGTCCCGCTCGATCAGATAGTTCATCCGCGCCGACGCGATCGGTCGCGCGCGATCGTCCTGCCACGCCACCGCCTCAACATTGGCGACGCGGTTGCCCAGCCGGGTGATGATCCCCGCGGCCAGCGTATCGTGGTCGCGCCCGCCGCGCATGAAATCGACGGTGACGTTGATCGGCTTGATCCGGCCCCCGCCCTCCTCCGCCAGCGCGTGGCGCAGCGCCGCGATCGCGGCCACCTCCAGCAGGCCGGAAATCGCCCCGCCCTGCAGGAATCCGGGGCGGCCCAGCACCGCCTCGGCGAACGGCATCCGCATCACCGGCGTGCCGTCGGCGGCATATTCCAGCTGCGCACCCAGCAGCGTCGCATACGGGGGCAGGCGCATCACGGCGTCACCTTCGGATAGCTGCCGCTGGGCACCATGAACGTGGCGGCGACATGCGCGACCGGATCGTCGATATCGCCGTCATGCGCGATGCCGCGCGTGAACGAGATCGAGCGCGCGACGCGCAGGCATTCGGCCCGCCCGATCACGGTGCGGCCGGGCCGCGCGGGGCGCAGGTAATCGATGCGCAGGTCGACGGTGGCGTGCGGCACGAACGTCGCGATCCGGTTCCACACCGCCAGGCTGGTGGCGATATCCATCATCGCGATGATCGGCCCGGACGCGATCACGCCACTGTCCTCGTCGCCGATCATATCCTCGGCATAAGGCATCGCCAGTTCAACCCATTCGGCGTCGCGCGCGTGGAAACGGATGCCCAGCCGCCCGCCGTGGCCGCCGAAACGGCGCAGGTCGATCTGGTCCATCATCTTGGCCGGATTGAACGTCATGCCGCCGCCCTACACGCCCGCGCGCGCGCCGCGCAACGTTGCAGCGTTTTAACTAACGCCCGCCGCGCGCGCCGCCACACGATGGGCGCATCGTTTCGATGGATGTGGGGGCAAGGATGACGAACGGCGCGATGGGCACGGCACGGCGGATCGACATCGCCGACATTCCCGATCTGGCGACGATGATCGCCCCGGCCGGCAGCGTGCGCACCGCCGAACGCGGCGCGGATCATATCTGCGATTACATCGTCGAGCTGGTGATCCTGATCCAGTCCGATTCGCGGTCGTGATCCCGTCGCGCGCGGCGCTCGCCGCCGCGGCGGATCGGTCGGCGTCGATCGCGCGCGCGTGGCATGATGGCGAGGCGGTGCGCCACGTCGCCGCCGCCTTCGCCGCGCTGACGCCCGACGATGCTACGCGCGTGGCGGACGCCGCCGCGAAGCTGTTGGCCGACGCATCGTGGATCACCGCGCTGCTCGCCCCGCTGACCGCCGCGCTGCGCGACGACCCGTGGTTCGACGCCCCGCTGCGCGTCGCGCGCGATCCGCGGCGCACCGTGGTGCGGTTGCTGGACCTGCCCGCCGCCACCGTCTCCGCGACGGTCGCGATGGGCGACGCTGACGCGACGACGCTGACCGTTTCCGGGCGGCTGGCGGTGACGCGCTATCACCGCTCGGGCGGCGCGCGGCTGCTGCGCTGGGACGCCGGCCCGCCAGATGCCGGAGAGGCGCTGCCGCTCGCCTCACTGCCCGCGGTCGAGCTGCATGACGGGCTGGTGCTGCGCACCGATGGCCGGCGCGAGGCGACGCTGCTCGACACCGTCACGCCGGTCGCGACCGTCACCATTGCCACCCGCGCGCCCGCGATGGTGCGCGAATATGACCGCGCGACCGGTCGCCGCCTGCGCATCGCCACCGGCGACGACGGCGCGTCGCGCACCCATATGCTACTGACGCTGCTGCGCATCGCCGGCCGCAACGACGCGGGCGCGCGCTTCGACGCCGCGACCCGCGCCGGTGCCTTCCACCTGCGCTGGGAGGCGATGCGCGAATGGCTCGCGCTCGACGCCGACGCCGCGCTGCCGCGCCTGCGCGAACTGGCGGCGGGCGATCCCCACGCCTACGTGCGCGCCGCCGCCGCCGTCACGCTCGCCCGGCTGGGGGCCGCGCCATGCCCCGTCTGATCGACACCGCCGCGGACGACGCGATCACGCTCGACGAACTGGTCGATGCGCTCGACGCGGATCCCTGGGATCCGCGTGACGAGGATGCGTTCGCCGCGCGCGGCATCTGGCTGGCGCGGCTGGCGCGCAACCGCCGCTTCCTCGCCGACATGGCGATCGCCGAGCTGGAGACACGCTTCGCCGGGCAGGCGCGCAACAGCTATGGCGCGCAGGTGCTGATGCTGCGCCCGCCCGGCGGCCGCTACGCGCTGCGCGCCGCCTTCTGGCCCGCTCACGGCGACGCGGTGGTGCGCGCGGCGGGGACCGCGCCGTTCTTCTACGACCTGCCGCACGACCATAATTTCTCGTTCCTGACGGTCGGTTATCTCGGGCCAGGCTATTGGAGCGATTATTATCTGGCCGACCAGGCGTTCGACGGTAGGACGCACCGCGTCGCCGGCGATCGTGCCGGGCTGACGTTCGATCGCCGCGCTCGGCTGGAACCGGGACAGGTGATGCTCTACCGCGCGCACCGCGACGTCCATGTCCAGCATCCGCCCGACCGATTCTCGGTCTCGCTCAACATCCTGGGCCACGACCGGGCGCAGCCGTGGCGGACGCAATATCGCTTCGACACCGCCACCGACACGATCGCGCAGGCGATGACGGTCACCCCGTCGGAGGCGCTGGTGACGATCGCCGCGCAGCTGGGCGGCGACGACGGCACCGGCCTGGCGCAGGATATCGCGCTCCGCCACCCGAACTCGCGAATGCGCGCGACCGCGCTCGCCGCGCTCGACGGGCTGCTCTCCCCTGCCGCTACCCACCGGCTGGCGGAGCGCGCCGCGGACGATCGCGACCCGTGCAACGCCGCCGCGGCACGTGCGATTCTGGCCGGCTGACCGGTCCAAATCGGATCAGGTGTTGCGCCACGTCAGTGCCGCCCCGGTTACGATGCGGCGATGGCGGTGCGTCTGCTGATCGAACGCCCCGGACTGGCCGCCGCGCTTCGCCAGGTCGGCCTTGCCTGCGTCGTCGAGGGCGCCGCGCCGACCGTCGTGATCGGCGCGCCCGCCGACCTGTCGATCCTTGCGCAGCGGTTCGCCGGCGCCGCCACGCTGATCGTCGCGCGGGACGAGGCGGAGGAGATCGCGACGCTTGCTGCCGGGGCCGGCGATTGCACGCGCGGCGGCGATGCGGTCATCGCGGCGCGCGCCGCCCGGCTCCATGCCCAAGCCCCCGTCTGGCGGATCGGCGACCTTGTGATCGACCGGATCGCGCGCACCGCCGCGCGCGCCGGGCGGCCGCTCGACCTGCGCCCGCGGGAATATGCGTTGCTCGCGCATCTGGCGGCGCGGGTCGGCCGCACCGTGCCGCACGACGATCTGCGCCGCGCGGTGTTCGGCCTCCGCTTCGATCCGGGCACCAACGTGCTGGCGGTGCAGGTGTCGCGCGTGCGCGCCGCGCTGGAATGCGATGCCGCGCCGCCGATGCTGCTCACCGATCGCGGGCGCGGCTATCGGCTGGTTGCGGCGCCCGTGCCCGCCCTGTAGCTAAGCCGCAGGGCTTAGGAAGAGGATGCACCATGAACGATCGCGTTTCGATCACCGTCGCCGACGGGATCGCCGACGTGCGGCTGACCCGCGCGGACAAGATGAACGCACTCGATCCGGCAATGTTCGCCGGCCTGCGCGATGCGATCGACCGGCTGGGCACGATGCCGGAGGTGCGCGCGGTGGTGCTGTCGGGCGAAGGGCGCGCCTTCTGCGCCGGGCTGGACATGGCGTCGATGGCCGGCGGCGGTTCGGGACTGAAACTGTCGGAGCGCAGCCGCGGCCCGTCCAACGATGCGCAGTTCGTCTGCACCGGCTGGCGCGAGTTGCCGGTGCCGGTGATCGCGGCGGTGCACGGCGTCGCGATGGGCGGCGGGTTCCAGCTGCTGTCGGGCGCCGACATCCGCGTCGCGCATCCCGATACACGCATGGCGATCCGCGAAACCTATTGGGGGCTGGTGCCCGACATGGGCGGCTTCGCGCTGTGGCGCGGCACGGTGCGCGACGATATCCTGCGCGAGCTTGTCTACACCAGCCGCGAATTCTCCGCCGCGCAGGCGCAAGGCTGGGGGCTGGTGACGCATCTGGACGACGATCCCCACGCCCGCGCGATGGCGATCGCGCGCGATATCGCCGGGCGCAACCCAGATGCCGTGCGCGGGTGCAAGCGGCTGTTCGCAGAAATGCACGACGGCGACACCGCCTCGATCCTGCTGGCCGAAAGCGTCGAGCAGGTCGCGTTGATGGGATCGCCCAACCAGGTGGAATCGGTGAAGGCCAATATGGCCAGGCGCGCGCCGGTCTTCGTCGACGGGAACCCGCCGCCGCGAAGCTGAACGCGGCGTTGTTTCAGGTTCATGCAACCGGGGTACAAGGGACACGTTTCGACGGCATTACGAATTTCGGAACGGGAGAAATGTCACATGCGTAACCTGATGCTCGCCTTTGGCGCCGCCGCGATGGTCGCCCCCACGCTCATCGCCACCACCACCGACGCGGATGCGCGCCGCCATTCGCGATAGCGCGAGTGGCGCGGTGAGGACGGCCGCCTACGCTGCCGCAAGCCGGACGGCACCACCGGGCTGGTGGTCGGCGCGGTCGCCGGCGGCCTCCTGGGCCGCACGATCGACACGCGCGGCGACCGCACGCTCGGCACCGTGCTGGGCGGCGTCGGCGGCGCGCTGGCGGGCCGCGAGATCGAGCGCAGCAGCTCCAACC
>NZ_LSJO01000216.1:0-221 GCF_001556735.1 Sphingomonas sp. CCH9-F2
CCGCCGACATCGCCAGCGTGCCGACCCCGGTATAGCCGAACAGGTTGAGGCATTCCGGCGCCTCGCACCCGTCGAGCCGCCCGCGCATCCACGACCAGACGGGCGCCATGTCGGGGAAGAAGCCGAGGTGGCGGAACGGCGTGGTCTGCGCGGTGAAGCGGACGCGCGCATCGCCCTCTCCCCATGCCAGCGGCCAGCCGTCGCGTGGCACCGGCTCGCGG
>NZ_LSJO01000217.1:0-5467 GCF_001556735.1 Sphingomonas sp. CCH9-F2
CGATCCGGCATGCTGGCAGCGCTAGGCGCAGTCGCCTTGGGAGTGGCGGGCGGCGGATTGTCGTCCACAGCGGCGACTGCGCAGGTGCCGACGCTAACACCCTTCGGGCCTGCCATGCCGCTAGCGCCTTCGACCTTGCTCGCGTTCCAGTGACGAGCGGCGCCCGGAGGGCGATGCTGATCGCCATCATCGCGTTCGTGGCGGCGGTCGCAGGCGTTTGGGCTGGACGTGAGTTGTTCCCGTCCCCGCCAAGCCCGGGCGTTGAGCTTCACAGCTTGCTCCACGACGGGCTCGAGCTAGACGAAGCTCAACGGACTAAGCTCCAGGCGCTGGAGTCTCACTTCGCCGTTCGAAGGCGTGCCTTGGAGCTGGAGCTCAGAGCCGACAACGCCCGGCTCGCCGCCGCCATCGAGGCCGAACATGGTAACGGGCCGCAGGTCGCGGCGGCCGTCGATCGTTCGCACGGCGCGATGGGTGAGCTCCAAAAGGAGACGTTGAACCATATGTTCGCGATGCGGCAGATCCTGCGGCCGGATCAGACGACGGCGTTCGACCGCGCGGTGGTGAAGGCGCTGACCGCAGACGCGCGGTGAGCCTCGATCTCGCGGCCTGCACGGACGGCGAACTCGCCGCCTTGACGCTCGGCGGACGTCAGGCTGCGTTCGCTGAGATCATGCGGCGGCACCAAAAACCGGTCTACCGCCTGATCCGCTCGCATATCGGCGACGCCGAAGAGGCGCTTGACCTCACTCAGGAATGCTTCGTGGCCGCCTTTCAGAACTTGCGAAAGTATGACGGAGAGCGACCGCTCGCTGCGTGGCTGACCCGCGTGGCGATCAACAAGAGCCGCGACTGGCACAGGCGGCGGCGCATACGCCAGATACTATCGTTCGCCTCTTCGCTGCCGCCCGAGACCATGGAGAGTGGGCGGGACGAGGCGCCAGGTGCCGACGCGGTAACCTTCGATCGCGCAGAGCTTGCGCGGCTTTCGCGCGCGGTGTCCGAGCTGCCGGCCACGCTCAAGGAGACGCTTTTGCTGCGGACCGTGGAAGGACTGTCCCAGGGGGAGACCGCGGCCGCGCTGGGGATCAGCGGCAAGGCCGTGGAGATGCGACTCCGGCGCGCGCGTGAAAGATTGTCGAAAAATCTCGACTTAGTGTGAGGGGATGGGCCGGTTCGCGCGTAGTGAAAGGTAAGGTCGGCGGCCCTCCCCCGGGTCGCCGGCCGCAAGCCATGAACTTGGAGCGAAGGAACGGCATGAGCCGCAAACTGAACCGGCGCGACGTAATGCGCGGAACCGCCGCGCTCGGCGGCACCTTGGCCATGTCGGCCTACTTGCCAGCTTGGGCGCAACCTGTGTCGCGCGGTATCGCCAAACCCCTGCCGACCGTGTCGGGCACAAACATCGCGCTGACCATCGACCGAATGAAGCTGGTCATGGACGGGATCACCACGCCCGCGATCGGGGTAAACGGCACGGTCCCGGCACCACTCGTCCGCCTCAAAGAGGGCCAGAAGGTCCGCCTTGCGGTGACCAACAACCTCGACGAAGATAGCTCGATCCACTGGCACGGGCTCATTCTGCCGTTCCAAATGGACGGCGTACCCGGGATCAGCTTCCCCGGCATCAAGGCGCGTTCGACCTTTGTGTACGAGTTCCCGATCTTGCAGTCCGGCACCTACTGGTATCACAGCCACTCGGGCGAGCAGGAGCAGGCAGGACTCTACGGACCCATCGTGATTGATCCGGCGGGTGCCGACCCAGTCGCGTTCGACCGCGAGCATGTGATCGTCCTCTCCGACCATAGCGAAATGACGGGCGAGGAAATCTTTCGCAAGCTCAAGCAGATGGGCGGCGCCTATTTCAACTATCAACGCCCGACGCTGAGTGGGCTGCTGGCCGGCCGCGAAATGCGCCTTAAGGATCGCCTCGATTGGGGGCAGATGCGGATGGACCCGGCGGACATCGCGGACGTCACTGGTTCGACCTACACCTTCCTGGTCAATGGCTTTGGACCTTACGACAACTGGACGGGTCTCTTCCGACCGGGCGAGCGGGTTCGGCTGCGCATCGTCAATGCCGCGGCGCAGACGAACTTCAACGTGCGCATCCCTGACCTGCCGATGACGGTGGTGCAGGCCGACGGCCAGAACGTCCGGCCGGTAACCGTGGACGAATTCCAGATCGGCGTCGCGGAAACCTTCGACGTGATCGTGACGCCCGAGGACCGCGCCTACAGCTTCGTTTCCGAGGCGATCGACCGATCCGGCATGGGGCGCGCGACACTGGCCCCGCGCGAGGGCATGATCGCCCCGGTCCCGCCGCTCCGCCCACGCACGTTGCTGACCATGACCGACATGGGCATGGACATGAGCGGCATGAGCGGGATGGAGGGGATGTCCGGTATGGCGGACGAGAACCCGGTCGCAAAGCGCGGGCCGGATCCCACGTTGATGCAGAATGCCTCGCGCAACCTGTGGAAGCTCACCGGGTGGAAAGAGCCCACCGATCACGGAACGAAGGCGATAGGCGCTGCGATGGCCAGCATGGCTGGGATGGGGGGCGACCAGATGAGCGGCGCTATGCCTGGGATGGACCATAGCCAAATGGCGGCGGGCGCTGCCGGGATGGCGGGCATGGACCATGGTCAGATGAGCAGCGGCGGCATGGCCGGGATGGATCATGGGTCAGGCGGCAGCATGGACATGAACATGCGCAACCCCAAGAACGCGCCCGGCGTCAAGATGGGGCCGGGAGTGCAGACCATCTCGCCGATGCCGAAGGACCGCACGGGCGAGCCGCCGCAGGGGCTGGAGGATGCGGATCATCGCGTGCTCACCTATCGCGACCTTGTCGCGCTGGACCGCAACCCGGACGTTCGCGCCCCGTCGCGTCAGTTGGAGATCCACCTCACGGGCAATATGGAGCGCTACATGTGGGGCTTTGACGGCCAGAAGATGAGCGACCCTGCCGACCCCATCCCGTTCCGCAAGGACGAGCGCGCGCGCGTTACCCTGGTCAATGACACGATGATGCCGCACCCCATCCATTTGCACGGCCACTTCTTCGAGTTGGTGACCGGACATGGCGACTTTGGGCCTCGCAAGCACACTGTGAATGTGGCGCCAGGCGGTAAGATGACATTCGACGTAACGGCCGATGCGCCCGGCGACTGGGCGTTCCACTGCCACAATCTCTATCACATGACCGCGGGGATGATGCGTGTCGTGACGGTTCGCCCGATGGGCGAGGAGAATCGCGATGCAGCCTAAGTTCCTCCTGATCGCCGGCGGCGCGGCGCTTGGCCTCGCAACGCCGGCGGCCGCGCAGATGGACCATTCCAACATGCCCGGCATGAAGATGCCGCCGCCAAAGGCGCCAGCGGTAAAAAAGCCTGCCGCCAAGAAGCCCTCAGCGACCAAGCCCGCCGTGCACAAGGAGTCCGCGAAGCCTGCCGCCAGGTCGACACCGCGCGCGAAGGCGGGATCGGGGGCCAAGCCTGCCGCAAGTCGGTCCGCCAAGCCTCCGGTCGGTGGACCGGCTGTTGCTGATCCTCACGCCGGTCATGACATGTCCGCCATGCCCGGTATGAATATGCCTGAAGCCAAACCTGATGCCAGTTCGGGGCACGACATGTCCGCGATGCCAGGTGCGTCCGGCGGCGCCAACCCCGCTGAGCCAGGTGCTATGCAAGGCATGGACCATGGATCGATGCCGGGAATGGGCCAAAGTTCGGGCGCGATGCAAGGCATGCCGGGACACGGCATGGGAAGCATGCCCTCAGCCACGGGCGCGGCGATGATCGGCACCAACCTTCAGGCCGGCACCGCTCCGCCGCCGCCCATCCCGACCGATCGGGCCGCGGACCAGGTCTACTCTGCCGCTGCTATGGCGCATTCGCAGCAGCATCTGCGGTCGATGCACGGCGGGCAGAATTTCTCCCAGGTCATATTCAATCTGGCTGAAGTCCAGATCCGGGACGGTCGCGATGGTTACCGGTGGGACGGCAGTGCCTGGTATGGGGGTGATATCAACCGGCTGGTGCTCAAGACCGAGGGCGAAGGGAATATCGGGGGAAGTCTGGAAGCGGCGGAGGTACAGGCGCTTTATTCGCGCGCCATTGGCCCATACACCGATATACAGCTTGGCGTCCGCTACGATTTCAAGCCCAACCCCTCGCGCGTCTATGCGTCGGTCGGCTTCGAAACGCTGGCACCCGGCTTCTTCGATGTCGAGGGCGCACTGTTCCTGTCCAACAAGGGCGACCTGCTGGGGCGCCTGGAAGGTTATTACGATCAGCGGATCACGCAGCGGCTGGTTCTTCAGCCACGCGCCGAACTCAACTTCGCCGCGCAGGACGTGCCGGAAATCGGCATCGGCTCAGGCCTTTCCACGGCCGAACTCGGTCTGCGTCTCCGCTACGAGATCAGGCGCGAGTTCGCGCCCTATGTGGGCATATCGTACGACCGCAGCTTCGGGGACACAGCCCGCTTCGCGCGCGCCGAAGGCCAGGGCGCGGCGTCGACCAGCCTCGTTCTGGGCATTCGCACATGGTTCTAAGGCCAACTAGTCTTGTTGCGTTGGCCAAGGCCAAGAAGGAGAAATCGATGTTCAAGGCAGTAACGCTTCTGGCTCTGGCCGCGATGTCGGCGAGCCCCGCTTTGGCTCAGCAGGGCATGGACCACTCGAAAATGCAAGGCATGAACCACGACAACATGCCTGGCATGAACACGCCCTTCATGCCCGCCGAAATGGCGATGCATGAAAAGATGATGAAGGCCAAGGGCGCTAATGCGAGCGAGACGTGGGTCCGCAAGATGATCGAGCATCACCGCGGTGCGATCGCCATGTCGCAGATCGTTCTCCGGGAGTCGCCCGATGCGAAGACCCGGCAAATGGCTCAGAAATCGATTGCCGAGCAGAACAAGAGCATCGGTGAACTCCAGGCGATGCTCCGGTCGATGGGCAAGCGTCCTCAGTAATAAGCCTCATTCCTCCCGCCCCCAGCGAGCAACGGGAGGAATGACCAAGGAGATTCTTCCATGAAGTCAGCGTTGCGATTTGCGCTTACTGCCGCAGCCTTGTTGGTTCCGGTTGCCGCCAGCGCGGCTACCCCGATCGTTATGCACCGCGACCCCGGCTGCGGCTGTTGCGCCAAGTGGGCGGCGCAGGTGCAGCAGCAGCTCGGCCGGCAGGTGCGCGTCGTCGATGATTCTAACCGCCCGGCGCTGCAGAAGCGCGCGGGCGTTCCCGCGGACCTCTCGTCCTGCCACACCGCGATCGCCGATGGCATGGCTTTCGAGGGCCACGTGCCGATCGCCGACATGAAGCGGGCTCTTGCGACCCGGCCCAAGGGCGTGCGGGGCCTGGCGGTCGGCGGTATGCCGCTCGGCTCGCCGGGAATGGAAGTGCCGGGCGTCAAGGCGCAGGCCTATGACGTGGTCGCCTTCGGCACCGGCGGACGCC
>NZ_LSJO01000218.1:0-2203 GCF_001556735.1 Sphingomonas sp. CCH9-F2
CGCCCGCCGCCCCCGCCGACCCGCGCGCGACGGTCGATCGGCTGATGGCGCCGCTCGGACTGGTCGAATGGTTCGACGATCCCGCGCGCTTCGCCGCCGCCGGCGCGCTGTCGGGCACCGCGCCCGCCTTCGTCTTCCGCGTGATCGACGCGCTCGCCGCCGGGGGCCGCGCGATCGGCCTGTCGCCGCAGGAAGCCGCCGCCGTCGCGCTGGCGGCGGTGGAGGGCGCCGCCGTGATGGCCGCCGCCAGCGACCGCACGCCCGCCGCGCTCGCCGATGCGGTCGCCAGCCCCGGCGGCATGACCCGCGAGGGGCTGAACGTCCTCGACGCCGACCGCGCGCTCGACACGTTGTTCGAACGCACCCTCACCGCCGTCGCCCGCCGCGGCGCCGAAATGGCCGCCGCCGCCAAGGGGTGACGGGGCAGGGCGATCGGCTTTTCCGCGCCGACGCCCCCGCGCCGCGCAACCGTCGCGTCCATGTCGCGCAACCGTCGCGCCCCACCGCGTCGCTGTCCTACATCCCCGCTTGGCGCCATAAGCAACGACGCTCTTTCTCCGTCGTGAAACCGCCCGCCCGCGCGTCGGGCACGCCATTCCCGCCGGCGCCGCGTCCGGTGTGCCAGCGTCTCAACTTTCGCAACATTCAGCCTTTGCGCAGCGCCTCGACGCGCGGCATCTCGTCGGGGGGGATCAACCCCTCCAGCACCGCCCAGAAACCGCTGACCGCGCCCTGGCCGGCTTGCGAATAGGCCGCCGACAACCGCTCGCGCAGCGCATCGTACAGGCTCGCTTCCAGTTCCACCCCGCTCGGCGTCAGCCGCAGCAGCCGCTGCCGCCGGTCGCGCTCGCCCGGCCGCGTCTCCACCAGTTCGCGCTCGATCAGTTCGTTCAGCACGCGGCCCAGCGATTGCTTGGTGATCGCCAGCAGCGCCAGCAGGTCGCTGACCGGCATGTCGGGCTTGCGCGCGATGAAGTACAGCGCGCGGTGGTGCGCGCGGCCCAGCCCCTGCCGCGCCAGCCCGCGGTCGATCGACCGCGTGATATGGCTGTTGCCGAAGTACAGCAGTTCGATGCCGCGGCGGATCTCCGATTCGCGCAGGAACAGCGGGGAGGCGGATTGGGTAACGGCAGCCATGTTGACCGGCTTTGCCATCGGCCCTAGGTCACCGCAACCCGGCAAACGGCGGACAACCACCGTCCTGCCGCATCCGTCGACCATGGCATGGGGGCAATTTTCCGTGACTTTCGCGTTCGAACCGCATCCCGCACCGGTGACCGCCAGCGAACGGGAAGCGCGGCTGGTCGATCCGGCGTTCGGGCGCGTCTTCACCGATCACATGGCAATCCTCCACTATAGCGAGGACAAGGGCTGGCACGACGGCGCGATCACGCAGCGCGTGTCGCTGACGATGGACCCGGCCTCCTCGGTGTTCCATTACGCGCAGGAAATTTTCGAGGGGCTCAAGGCCTATCGCCTCGACGACGGCGGGCTGGCGCTGTTCCGTCCCGACGCCAATGCGCGCCGCTTCAACGCCTCGGCGCGGCGCATGGCGATGCCCGACCTGCCCGAGGAGCTGTTCCTGGAATCGTGCGAACGCCTCGTCCTGACCGAGCGCGACTGGTTCCCCGCGATCGAGGGCGGGTCGCTGTACCTGCGCCCGTTCATGATCGCGTCGGAGGCGTTCCTGGGTGTCAAGCCGTCGGCCGAATTCCTCTACATGGTGCTCGCCTCGTCGGTCGGCGCCTATTGGAAGGGCGGGGCGCGCGCCGTGTCGCTGTGGGTCAGCCACGACTATACCCGCGCCGCGCCCGGCGGCACGGGGGAGGCCAAATGCGGCGGCAATTACGCCACCAGCCTCGTCGCGCAGCAGGAGGCGATCCGCCGCGGCTTCGACCAGGTGGTGTTCCTCGACGCGGCCGAGCGCCGCTGGATCGAGGAGCTGGGCGGCATGAACATCTTCTTCGTGTTCGACGACGGCTCGATCCAGACGCCGCCGCTGACCGGTACGATCCTGCCCGGCATCACCCGCGATTCGATCCTGACGATCGCCCGCGACGAAGGTCTGGTGGTGCGCGAGGAACCCTATGCCATCGACCAGTGGCGCGCCGATGCGCAGAGCGGCCGGCTGGTCGAAAGCTTCGCCTGCGGCACCGCGGCGGTCGTCACGCCGATCGGCCGCGTCGCCGGCCCGGATTACGAC
>NZ_LSJO01000219.1:0-11400 GCF_001556735.1 Sphingomonas sp. CCH9-F2
AGCGGTTGTAATAGGCGGATGCGTCGAAGCTCAGGCGCTCACCGTGAACGTGAAGCGTCGCCTCGATCCCATAGCTCCGTTCCAGCCGGAAGTCCGGGTTGCCCAGCTCATAAGCTTGTGTGCCGGCATGAGGCCCGTTTGCGAACAGCTCCTCGGCTGACGGCGCGCGCTCGGTATATGAACCGTTCAGGCCGATGCGGATCGCGTCGGTGACGCCGTAACCGACCCCCAGTGAGCCGGAGAACGCGCCATAGTTGCGCTTCCCGCCAAAGAATCTCGGGTCACTGCCCACGGTCTTGGCGGTCTGGTTGCTCCACTCGTAACGAGCGCCGGCCGCAGCATGAAACGGCCCCGCATTATACTGCTGAAGCGTGAAGATGCCGGTCTGATTGGTTTCATTGCGGGGCAGGAAGGCTTCGACACCCTCGATGTTGAACGAACGGTTGAAATATTGGACACCGCTCGCGCCCTGCCATCCACCGCGATCTGCCTGAAGGAGTTCCAGTCGCCCCTCGGTGCCTTTGCTGTAGAACGCCGTGCCGATCTCGCCGGACGGTTCCAGCTCAAAATGGCGGTAGCTGGCATGGCCGGCGCGGATGCGGATGCGGTCGAGGAACCCGCCCCCGGTCTCGACTTCGCCGCGTAAGTCGACCCGGTCCTGCTTGACATCGAGCCGGGGCGACTCCTGCGCCTGGCCCACCTCGGTCGCATAGCGGATCGGCACGCCGTAGAGGCTGTCGTAACGACTGTAGCTTACGCCAAGTTGGCCCGTGTCGGTGATGATCGACGCGCCGACGCCCGCCGTCCAGGTCTCGGCGGCGGTGTTGGGGAGCTTGCCTCGGATAGCAGCGGAGGCCGCGAAGTCGATCGGGTCCTCGCCTGGTGCCACGTCTTGCGGCAAGCCGACTTGCGAGAGCGCAGCAGCGCGTGCCGCTGGCGATAGCGCGTAGCCGCCGATCCTGAGGTCGTCGGCTTTGAGATACGAGCCGTCGGCGTGGAGCACGAGGTAGGGACCGACCGCCACGTCAGCAGCGCCGGCGATCGAACGCTCGTTCGCGGCCGAGCCGTAGGTGGCGATGCCATTCAGCCGATAGCCGTTCTCGGGCCGGGTCCGCGGAATGCGCGTGTCGATGACGTTCACCACCCCGCCCACCGCAGACGAGCCGAACAGCAGCGCCGATGGCCCGCGCAGCACCTCAATGCGCTCGGCCAGGAGCGGGTCGATGACCACCGCATGATCGACGGAGGTATTGGACAGGTCGATCGCGCCAATACCGTCCGTCAGCACGCGGATGCGCTCGCCCTGGAAACCGCGCAGGATGGGCCGGGACGCCGAAGGGCCGAAGGAGGTCGCCGACACGCCCGGCAGACGCGAGAGCGTCTCGCCAAGTGACGGGCGCAAGTCTCGGGTCAACGCCTCACCCTTCAGCACCGATGTGCCCTGAAGGACGTCGGTTTCGCTTTGCTGGAGTGGGGCGGTGACGATGATGTCGCGGTCCGAAGCGGGTATCTCCGGGCGGGATGGCCTAGGCGCAGTCGCCTGAGCGGTCGGCGCGTTCGCGGCATCGGTTTTGCTGCTCGGCATTGCGGTAGACGCGCTCTGCGCGACCGCGTTGCCGCTGATCGCAACAAGAGAAATCCCGATTAAAAGCACCGCCCTGGTTCTCATTCCCATCGCCTTGCCTGAAGAATATTGCGTCCGCGCGGTGTTATACTGTTACGCGATTCGAGGCCGAGTAGCCGCGTTTCAAAGGCGGTTCAAGGGGAGGTGCATTTGATCTGGGCCCCACAACAGGCCGCTGGCTGAGAACCGGCCATGCTGCACGACGAAACCAGATGACTCTTTGTGTATAAGAGCCGCTTGCCACTTCTCTGCACGGTTTATGGACCATCCGCCGACGCCGACTTCGATCGAAATGCCGGCTGCTGCCACTCACTTCGATGGCTGCGAAACCGACTGTGGCACTCCGGGAAACGGCAATGGCGGAAATGCCCCGCTTCTGCCGACACCGACTTACAAAACTGACATATTCACTGAGT
Organism: Sphingomonas sp. CCH9-F2; assembly: GCF_001556735.1. Classification (NCBI taxonomy): domain Bacteria; kingdom Pseudomonadati; phylum Pseudomonadota; class Alphaproteobacteria; order Sphingomonadales; family Sphingomonadaceae; genus Sphingomonas; species Sphingomonas sp. CCH9-F2. The sequence goes on from NZ_LSJO01000219.1 coordinate 2,041, forward strand.
TCATGTCGTACGCCCCAGCTTCAGGTTCCCGATAAGCGCAATGACTTGCAAGGCCTTCTTGAGCCTCCGCAGATCTCACTTCTTCGCGCAGAATTTTTCACTTGATGAAATCCACGGGTAAATTAACACAAAGAAAGGCATCATGATAGCGGCCCGGATCGGTAACTCTCCTACCAATCCACTCCAGTGACCGGTATACCAACCATGAACAAATGTTCCTATCGCGACCGCGATAGCACCTGTTGCAAGTCCGGGTATCCACCTCAATCTATATTTCATAGATATTCTCATTATTGTGAGATTTTTATTAGATGAGTTGGTCCTTAAGCATCGGCGGCGACCGCTTGGCATCGTAAACAGGACCCGGCTCGCGACATGCCTGCGCGTGAGCGCGAATACGACGCTTATAGTGGTAGGTCTCGGGCGCGAGTGCGACGAATCCAAGTACGATACCCACGAGGACATGGGCCGCGACCGTGATACCTGTGACGAGTACGATCGCAGCAACGATCTCCAGATTTTGGCCAACGAAAAGGGCAGCAACGCCCACGAGCGCGACGTCCTTGTTGGGGACTAGCGGAAGGCGCGACATCATCAGGCGGACGCTCGCCAGCAATATCCACCATCCTGCTGCGACGTCGGGAACAACGAGATGCCACATAAGCGCGGAGAGCGTCACCGTCGCCGCAATGCGCAGGAGATGGACGACGAAGATGCGGATCAGCACAGGACGACGAAGCGTGAACATTCGATGTCCGAATGCGGTGATACCGATCGACACGGCCATCACGAAAAACACAGACCCGACAATCGCGGTTCCGACGCTTCCGGTCCTCAACTCAAGGAACATGGGATAGGCGAGAGCGAGTACGGCGATCGTCGCCACATTGCCAGCAAGCGCGGACAGAATCGCGACATCCTTTACGGCACCAAATGGCGACGCGACCATCTCAGCCCGGCGTTTTGCCCAAAGATAGAACTGCGTCTCTCCCATGTAGCCCAGGACAAGATTATTGGTCACCTGCTTGTGAAGCAACGGAAGCAGACCAACGACGGGCAAGCGCCATAGCCCCCGGAAGATCGCCCACTCGGACACCGGTGTAGCTAGGTAGGAAGCCGCAAACGCCAACCAGAACAGAGCGCTCGTCGGTACTAAGGTGGTGAGAGTTATGAAATCGATGGAGCGCAGCTGAAATGCAACGGCGGCAAGAATCCCTAGCGAGAACGCAAGGCTACCCCAACGGGTGAAGCCGGGCCGGACAACGCCCTGAAGCGTCCTGAGCGTGGCTGGCAGCGTACTCGGTTTGATGCGCAAGCCCAAAGGCCCGATATTCATGTTCGTTAAGTCCCGAAAATCGTAGCCCATTGTCACAGGCCGCGGACAATTCGTGTGGTTCGAACGCCGACACGGGGGTGGCATTGCGCGCAAATAGCGTTCCGCTAGGGGTCGCATGGCTTGTCGGATAGAGTCACGACCATCATCGCCGCCACTGCTCCGATGCGATCGGCAACCCCCAGCTCAGACTGACACATTACCAGCGCATGATTTGGTGCGCTGGGAGGCGTCGTTGCTCCCGTCATCAATTTTCCCGGCCGCTCTGAAATAATGTCTATTGTCTGAAGACGCCGCGGCCGAACACATCCGCAGTCCGTTTGCAAAAAACGAGCGGACCTGCACGGCCTTCAAAAGTCGCGAGATACCGAGATCGAGAAGGCGCGTGGGCGGGCGGGTGTGTACTGGCGTTCCGTGCGCACCGAAAAGGGATTGCCAAAGGCAAGCGTGTCGCCCCGCGCATTGAAGAGGTTCGTTGCAGACAGGTCCACCGCGAACGCTCCCCTGCGAGCTTCGAGCCCCGCGCCGAACTCGGCGAACCCGCCCATCCGCCGGTCGAGCCCAGGGTCCAGGCTCAGCCTAGACCGTCCCAGGTAGCGACCGGTCACCGCGGGCGACACTCGCCAGGACCCTGCATCGATCGAATGTCGCATCTCGAAGTGGCCGGATACGTCAGGTACAACAGGAAGGCGCGGGTCACGCTCCAAATCTGCACCATCAATGCCGCGAACCAGCCGGGCGCGCTGGCCGGAGGCGCCCGCAACAAAGGACCATGCCGGTGTCGGCCGCCACCGAACGGTCAGTTCGCCGCCCAGGATATTCGCGTCGCCAGCGTTACGCGTCGCCACAAGGCCGGAATTAAGAAGATAGTCCGACTGAACGTCCGACCAGATGGAGCTGAACGCGCCAACTTCAACCTGAAGCCTGCCGCCATCCGAAGTTCGTCGAAATCCAGCTTCGAAGGCGACCAACTGATCGGCATCGTAGCGGCCGGTTTCCACGTTGGTCGGATCGAGGCCACCGGGCCGAAATGCGGACGCAACGCGAAAGTAGGCCAACGAGGTGGAGGAGGGCAACCATGACAACGTCGCGCTGGGCGATACACCCCATAAAGACTTGGACCGAACTTCGGTTCCGACATCGTCGTCGCGGTCCTCCTTGACGGTTGAGCGGAAAACGCGGACGCCAAGGCCGAGACGAAGACCATCGACAAGCGGTCGGCTACCCTCGGCAAACATGGCCGTTTCGGTGACGCTTCTTGACGCATCCAGCAAATCTGCGATCATCGGGCCGATTTCCGATGCTCGGCCGCGAGCGCCGCTACGGGATGAGAGATAGGAAACGCCCAAAGCCCAAGGCGTTCGGCCGCTTTTGTTCGCAAGGCGGATTTCCTGGTCGAATACCTGATATGTGCGGGTTTCGGCATACCGCAGCGGCGCGGTCAGACCGAGGGACGAGGCCGCGCTGCTCGCGTCGTCAACCTTCAGCGTCCTCTGCGTTGCTAGGCTTGTAGAGACGGTCAGGGCATAAGGCCCAAGCTCACCTTGCAGGACGCCCGAGGTGAGCCAGACATTATTCGACCGTGGCTCCGGCGTCCGGTCTGCGCGTGTCAGCTCTTCCTTGTCGCGATCCACATATTGGCTGTCGAGCGCGCGGATGTTCTGACCGGCGCCAATGAGGTCAAAAGTCCACCCCTCGCTTGGGACAACGCGAAGCGACGCTCTGGTGCCGCGCACGACCGTTCGGTTGACGTCCGAGCGACCTCCAGCGTTGTTGATCCAGCCTGGCGCGACATCGACGTAGCCCACCAACCGCAAGGCGGCCTGATCCTGGCGCACGGGTAAGTTGACGACGCCCTCGACCGACGCGCCGACACCGTGACTCGGGAGGCCGGCGAGACGCTGACGGGAGCGACCGGCAAATTGGCCCAAATCGGGCGCAATGGTCATCACGCGATAGACGCCGCCCAGTGCTCCCGTGCCGTAAAGCGGCCCCTGCGGTCCCTTCAGTACCTCGACCCGATCCACATCAACCATTCGGAAGTCGGGATCGGGCGCGTCGTAAGTGATCCGGGCCTCGTTCAGGTACACGCTCACCGGGGATTGTCCGAAGCCAATAAACGGACTGTCGGCTATGCCCCGCAAGAACAATCGGCTCGCACCTGGCCCGCCATTCGTAGCAATCAATCCCTGAACCTGGGTCGCCACCGCCGACGTGCCAGCGTCCGAGCCCGCGGCGGCGCTTCCATCCAGTACATGGACCGTGACCGGTCCCGGCACTTGCGAAAGCAACTCGCGCATCTTCCTGGCGGTGACGATGATGTCCGATGAAACGGTTGGATCTGCGCTGGCGGCTGTCGGGCCGGCGTTCGGGGCGGCGGGGGCAGCCGATATCCGAAAGGTCGCCGGTCCGACGCGGTGGGCCGAGAGGCCGGTGCCTGCCAAGAGTCGCGCGTAAGCGGCATCGATCGTCATCCGGCCTCGCAACGCGATCGCCCGGCGCTGTGGAAGCGGAGCATCGAGCGCGAACGATGTCTTCGTCTGAGTGGCGAGCGCGGCGAGCATCGTCTCAAGCGTACCAGCGGGGACGTCGATCGAAAGGACACGCTCCTGCGCCGCTGCCGGTCCGGCAACGCTAGTCGCCAGCGCCGCGGACGAGACGCACAGTGCTTCCTTCCACTCTCGCATCCAACCCCGTCAACTGCTTAAGCGTGTCGATGGCTGACGCGCCCGGTTCGATCGTGATGACGCCCGAGAAGCGCCTGTTGGCCAGGTCGCGGCGGATCTCCACCCGCCGTCCTGCGTAGCGCGACACATCAGCGACGACCAGCCCGAGCGGCGCGCGGTTATACACGAGCCGACCCCGCCGCCAGCTCCCGACGGCCTCGGTCGCCTGGGCGGTGATCTCCACCACACCGCGTCCCGGGTCTGCGAAAAGCGCCTTGCCCGCGTCTAGCACGACGGGCTGAGCGAACCGAACCGAGCTCACCGACACAGTCCCGGCCTGAACCGCCACCCTGAGAATACCGTTCTCCAGAGAGACATCGAACCGGGTACCGACATCTTTGACGAGGAAGTCGGCCGCCTCGACAGTGAAGGGCGAAGCAGGATCGTGGCGCACGTCAAAGAACGCGGTCCCGGTCAGCCGCACGTGACGGGCATTGTCGACATTGGCAACCAATGTCGACCCAGGCGCAAGTGTCGCTTTCGCGCCGCTTGGCAGCGTGACGGACCTCATTTCGCTAGCGGCAGTGCGATAGACCGGCGAGGCGGTCGGCGCGTCAAAGCGCAGAAGCGGCAGTGATACGATGGCCACGGCCGAGGCTGCAACGGCGCCCGCGACGATGCGCCAGCGCAGCCATTTGCGTGCGCCTTTGTTTTTGACCGCGCGCGGAAGAAGAGCGGGCCGTAGGCGATCGATCTCTTCATCAAGCAGCGCAATCTCGTTATAACACGCACGATGCTCAGGGTTCGCAGCTAGCCAGCGAGTAAAGCCATCCCAGTCAAAGTCGTCGCGATGCTGTCCCTGATGCCACAGCGCGGCCTGCTCGTAGATGTCCTCTGTGGTGGTCATTTCGCATCGCCGCCGACGGAGCACGCCGGCAGTCTCCTGGTTCGAACGTAAGACGCCGAGCAAGCCATCCCGCCTCAGTCCCTCAGCGATCGCCGAAGAAAAGTCATCGCGGTTGCCATGTGCTTCTCCACGCCGCTGCGCGTAATGCCGAGCTCTCGAGCCACATCCGCGTGCGGTAACCCATCGAGCTTGTGAAGCCGGAACACTCGGCCGGCTGCGGGCGGCAGCGCCGCGATGGCGGTCGCCAGACGTGCCGAGCGCTGTTGGTCCTCCATCGCCTGTTCGGCGCCCGGGCGCGGATCGGCTGTTTCGCCTGGGCTGGCGGCACCATATTCCGCAACCGACCAGTCACGGTCGCGCGTTGAGCGGCGGCGTCTTTCCCGCATCCGATCCAATACAAGGTTCTGTGCCGCGCGATAGAGATACGCGCGGCCATTTGCGACGGGGCTGCCGCCGGCCGCATGAACTCGCAGCCAGAGCTCCTGAAGCACGTCTTCCGCTTCGGCCGGATCGCCTGTGCGCGTGATCAGAAAGCGGAGAAGCTCCGGACGGTACGCTGCGTACAAGGCGGCAAGACCGGATTGCGGGGCGTGGACGAGCTTCTCCCGTTTACCTTTTTCTCCAGGGGCGTTCGGAGGCAAAAAATCCGTCTCGGCTTTTCGGCAGGTGCGGTTGCGTCCTGCGGCGGCGTCTCATTCGCAGAGGATGGCCCAAGGGCGGTGGACTTGCAACGCCCAGGTGAGCTCTTCCTGTCGAAAGGTTATGAGTTGGGCACTGCTATCGTGGCTGCGGCACTGTTTCTGCCTCCTCCAGTAATGCTGGATCAGATGGCGATCGTGCCGGTGCTTTTTCAAGAAACGGCACCTGTCGGCCATGTGCCGCAAGAGGTACCGGCTATAGGCTCCGAAGGCGAAGCAACGTCGGCAAACCCCGTTGAGGCTCCCACGCCACCGTCGTCACCGGAGGAAGGTTTGCCGATAGATATTGGCGCCGAGCAGCAGACGGTCGAACACAATGACATTGTGGTCACTGCTCGACCGGGTCATGCGCCGGGAGATCCGTTGCAAGCTGTCAACGCACAGGCATTTGCAATCACCCAGACCGTTGACAAGGCGGTCGTCGCGCCGGTGGCGATGACCTATCAACGCGCCTTGCCTGGCCCGGTTCGTGGGGCAATCCGCAATTTCTTCAATAATCTGGCTGAACCGGTTGCATTCCTCAATTTCCTCGTTCAGCTCAAACCCGGCAAGGCGGCCGAGACGGCCGGACGGTTTGCGATCAACACAACGGTCGGCGTCGCCGGGATGATCGATGTCGCCCGGAAAAAACCGTTCAAACTACCTCGTAGATCGAACGGCTTTGCCAACACACTGGGCTATTACGGCGTAAAGCCCGGCCCCTTTCTGTTCCTTCCGCTGATCGGCCCTACGACCGTCAGAGACCTCATCGGCCTTGGTATCGACCGAATGGTTCTTCCGTCGGCGTTCGGCCAGCCGTTCAACCAGCCCACCTACACGGTTCCAGCAAGCATCGTTGGGTCGCTTGATTACCGGGTCCAGTTCGACTCACAACTTCGCGAGTTGAAAGACACGCCGGACCCGTATGCTGCTTCGCGCAGGAACTATCTGGAAGGCCGCCAAGCGGAGATTGACGCTCTGCATGGGCGAACGTCACCGCAACCGATCACGCGCCGTACGCTCCCGGTTTTCCCATGATGCATGGCTCTCCTGCTCGTTCCGAACTACGCCGCATACAAGAGAATTGGCTTGCCAAGAGCGAACGACGGGTTCTCCAATGGCTTTGCGCCCGAATGCCTGCTTCCATCACGCCGGATCGCCTGACCGCCATCGGCATGATTGGAGCCACAATGGTTTTTGGCGGCTACATTGCGAGCAATCTTGGCCACCTTTGGTTACTTTTGTCCCTCGCCGGCTATGTCGTTCAATGGTTTGGGGACTCAATGGACGGAAGCCTCGCGCGGTATCGTAAGATCGAGCGCCCCTCCTACGGATACTTCATCGATCACAGTTGTGACGGGATGGCAAATCTGCTGATCGTGGCCGGGATCGGCCTTTCCCCGTACGTGACCATGAACATCGCCATGGTCGCGCTGGCCGGTTACCTCTTGATGTCGGTTCACACATTCCTCGCGGCGCGAGTGATGGGCGAATTGCGACTGTCCTATCTCGCAATGGGTCCTACCGAGCTTCGCCTTTTCCTGATCCTGTTGACGATTGCGATGATGGCAATCGAGCCCGGCGGAGACCGTATCTGGACGATACCGGCACTAGACGCTCTGGTAGGATTAATCGGCGCCGCGCTGATTTGCCTATTTATAGTGCAAACCTTGCTAGTGGCTAGAACACTTGCTCGTGTCGATTCAAATGCGGATCGTTGATGTCAATGAGTACTACTGCCCGACAGGAGGTGGGGTTCGAACGTACATCGACCGGAAAATGCGACTCCTGGCTGATCTTGGTCACGAACTTATTGTCATCGCACCCGGCCATGAGAATCGTCTCGAACACCGCCCCGGCGGGGGGCGCGTTTTCTGGGTAGCCGCACCCCGCCTTCCGTTCGACCGAAGCTACGGGATGTTCTGGGATGGGGCTCCGGTAACGGCACTGCTCGATGAACTAAATCCCGACGTCGTCGAGACAAGCTCGCCGTTTCGCCCCGCATGGATCGTCGCCAACTGGAGAGCGCCCGCGGCTAAAGTCTTCTTCGCACACAATGACCATATGACTGCCTACGCGCAGCGTTGGGTGGGACGACTGGCCTCGCGGCAAAAAGTTGAGAGTTGGTTTGGGTGGTACACCCGCTACCTTGCTCACTTCCTCGACAGGTTCGATGCCTTTGTCACGAATGGCAGGACGCTCGACCGTTGGTATTCCGGCCGCGGACTTCAGGTCGATGCACCGCTTCCGCTCGGCGTGGAAGGCGGCGTTTTCGCCCCGCATCTTCGAGATGAACAACTACGGGCAGCGCTACTGGGCGAGTGCCACCTTCCGCCTTGTGCGCATTTACTTATCGGGGTCGGGAGGCATCACCCGGAGAAGCGCTGGCCGATGGTTATTGATGCGGTTGAACAAGCCGGCCAATCGGCACCTATTGGGCTCATCCTCCTTGGCGACGGCGTCGATCGACCCAAAATCTTCAGCCGCGTCGCTGGCAATCCCCACATCCGGCTGTTTAAGCCGATCTTCGAGCGTGAGCGATTTGCATCCGTGTTGGCCAGCGCAGATGCGCTCGTGCACGGATCGGATACCGAACCTTTTGGTCTCGTTGCCTTAGAAGCCATCGCGTCAGGGCTGCCGTTGATTGTTCCTAACGAGGGAGGGTCAGCGGAATTTGCAGCACCAAGCCATTCCGAATCCTATAATGCGCGTGACGCGAAATCCTGCGCAGCGGCGATCCTGCGCCTGTTGGCGCGGGATTCCGTACAGTTACGTTCGGCAACCCTGGATGCAGCAGGAAGAGTTCGTACGGATCTCGATCACCTAATTGATCTACTGGATTATTATAATCAGCTACTCTTACGACGATCGATTTCATGATAAATTTCGCGAAAAAAAATGAAGCAAGGGTTGTAGTCATTGACGTATCTTACGGAAAACATTCCCTGGTGGCTTGATATAGCGCGCATCCTACTGGCAGGGTTGCTGGGTGCCATAATTGGCTGGCAACGTGAGCACCACGGCAGGGAAGCCGGAATCCGAACCTACATGGCTGCTTCGCTAGGAGCCTGCGCCTTCGGACTTGTGTCGAACGCCATCGGGGACCAAGGTCGCATCTCTGCGGGAATTGTTACTGGAGTAGGATTCATTGGCGCCGGCATCATCCTGCGCGACGCTGGGCGCGTGACGGGGCTCACAACGGCAGCTACGCTCTGGGCGTCTGCAGCGGTCGGGTTAAGCGCCGCGTACGGGATCTATCATCTGGCTGTCATAACCGCTCTGATGCTTCTTCTGATCCTTGAGCTGCCTCGCATGCCTGGGTGGACGCGGGTTTCGCACCGAGCCCGCTTGCATGTACACCATTCGGATTCCGACGACGAACCTACTCGATGAACATCACCTTGCACGCCGAAGCAGGCCAATCGGCTCGGAATCTAGCGCCGTGGAAGTTGGAATTGACGTCCCTTTCTCGGGATTTTCGCTTCGATGCAGCTTTTGAACGGCCAAATGAGCCTGCGGCTCAATCCGTGCTATGATACGCTTGTACTGGGGATGTTCGATGCGCTCGCTAAGCCTCGCTGTTTGCGGCCTTCTTCTCGCGGGGCCTGGCTTTGCTCAATCGCCGAACTGGTTGAACGCCCGGACGATCGAAATCGACATGAAGAATTTCGCTTTCGTTCCAGCCACGATCACGCTTCAACGCGGTGTTCCCTACCGCTTGCGCTGTGGATCGGCGTGGAAAAAGGACCCCGGTAGCGGGGTGATCGGCGTCGAAAA
>NZ_LSJO01000022.1:0-4824 GCF_001556735.1 Sphingomonas sp. CCH9-F2
GGGGGTCCCTTTTGCACGCCGATAGGGGGTCCTTTTTGGACGCCGATTGACAATCTCCGGGCGCGGCATGGCGAGCGGCCATCACGATAGCCGCTCGCATTCGGTTCCGGTCAGGCAAGCGATGTTCGATCGGCCTCGGCGGATCGCTGCACTCGAACCAGTCCATAGCGAATGGATACGATGCAGATGGCATCTCAGGGTGGACGGGCCACCCTTCAAGATTAGTGACGTGTCGACGGTGAAGGCGGCAGTGTCTGCGTTCAATTCGAGAGACCCGGGTAATAGGTGTCGATCGTCTCCAGAAGGAATCATTTCACTATGGGAATTGCGAGTATACATCCGCTGTTCGACGCTGTCTTCGAGGGCGCATCACTCGCCGCGAGTGTCGGATCATGAGCGGTCGGCTGGCTGGACGGCGCTTCATCGTCACGGGGGCCGCCTCGGGTATCGGACGCGCGACGGCCGAACTGTTCGCCCGGGAAGGCGCAAGGCTTGCGCTCATCGACCGTACGGCTGACGGCGTGCAGGCGGTGGCGGATGCGGTGTCTGCAGTGGCATTCGCTGCGGACATCGCGGATCGCAAGGCGGTGATCCGATGCGTCGCGGACGCCGTCGTCGCAATGGACGGCCTCGATGGCGTCGTCAATGTCGCCGGGATCCACCGCCTCAGGCTGATCGAGGACGCTACCGATGAGGATTGGGATGAGGTCCTGGCCGTCAATCTGACTGGTCCCTACACGCTCATCCAGGCCGCGCTCCCGCATCTGAGAAACAGCGACAAACCGACCATCGTCAACATCTCGTCGGGGACTGCGTTGATGCCAACGCTGAATGGCATGTCGGCCTATGTCGCTTCGAAAGGTGGGCTAGTTTCGCTGTCAAAGGCCTTGGCCTTTGAATTGGCGCCAAAGATCCGCGTAAACGTGATCTGTCCAGGATCTGTTGTGACTGGACTGCTCTCACCCGAACATGTGAAGTTCGCCGAGTCCGAGGCATCGCCCTATGCCCTCAGGCGCAGCGCGGACCCGATGGAAGTCGCGAATGGCATTCTCTATCTCAGCTGCGAGGAATCGTCCTACGTCACCGGGGTTGCGTTGGCGATCGACGGCGGGCGCACCTTTCATTGATGGGTGTAGATCGACGTCGAACCTGAAATCCGGTGTTTGACGGTCCCCGGTTTTCATCCGGGCGTGATGCGAGCGTCCGGCCTGCATTCGCCGGGGTTAACCCAAGCGGATGCAGCATATTCCACTGGCGTCGGCCAGCCAAGAGCCGTGTGAGGACGGCTCTTGTTATGCTCCCGTCGCCAAGCCTCGATCTTCGCCCGGGCGTCCGCCAGCGACAGCAACCGATGGCTGTTCAGGCACTCGGCGCGCAGACAGGTCGCTTATCCGCCTTTCAGCTGTCTGGGCGCACTGTGGTGCGGCTGTCAATTGCTGCAAACTTGCTCGGTCCAATTACGAAACGGTCGATGTGTCTGCTTATGAGCAGGTCCGCAAGACGGAAATGCGACCTCGACGCGCTTGGCGCTACCGCGCTGATAGCACCTTCTAGACGACTTCCGCCTCGCAGCCTGCTATTGTTAACAACCTCGCCATTCGGTAACGATCGACCCCGGCTGATGGGCGTCGGCGGAACGACTGCTCGAAATGGCGGGCGGCGTCTTCGAGAAACGCGGTGCCGGCACAGTTTGCGCAACGCCATTGATACTTCGATAGATCTGTCTCGCGGCGATATGCGGGTGCGATGCGGCCTCGTCCGGATCGAGCACCGGGGCAAAGCAGGCGTCGGACCCTTCCAGTAGCGCCGACCATTCCTCGCGCGTACGCTGTCGGAACAACGCCTCGAACCGTCGCGTGAGATCGGGCCAGCGCGCGGGATCGTAGCCGTCGGTGAAATCGGGGTCGTCCCCGAGCCCGAGTTTCTCGCGCAGCAGCGCATAGAACCTGGGTTCCAGCGATCCAACCGATACGAACCGATCGTCTGCGCAGCGATAGGTCGCATACCAGTGCGGACCATCCAGGATACTGCGGCCTCGATCACTGACGAAATGCCCGGCCGCCTTCAAGCTGAGCAGCAGATTCATAAGGTGCGCGCTTCCGTCGACGATCGCGGCATCCACGACCTGGCCACGCCCGGTCGCGCGCGCAGATAGAATGGCGGCGAGCAGACCGACTGCAAGATAGAGCGCGCCCCCGCCTAGGTCGCCGACCAAACTGGGCGGCGCGACCGGAGGCGAGCCGGGTTGACCCGCGTACCATAGTGCCCCCGACAGCGCGATGTAGTTGATGTCGTGACCCGCCGCCTGCGCGAGCGGGCCGTCCTGTCCCCAACCGGTCATCCGCCCGAACACCAGCGCCGGATTGCGGGCCAGGCACGGTTCGGGCCCGAGACCGAGCCGTTCCATGACCCCGGGGCGCATCCCTTCGATCAGAGCGTCGCAGTGCTCGATCAAGTCGAGGACGGTCGCTACGCTGTCGGGCTGTTTCAGGTCGAGGTGGACGAACCGCTTGCCCCGGTCGAGGATCGACGCGCTGCCTAAGTCGATCGCGTCGGGGCTTGGTGCCGGGCGATCCACGACCACGACGTCGGCGCCGAGATCGGCGAGCAGCATGCCGCAGAATGGGGCCGGGCCGATCCCGGCAATCTCGATTACGCGTATGCCGGCGAGCGGCCCGTGACCCTTCATGCGCTGTCCTCTACCTCGATCGACCACATTTCTGTGGGCTAGAGCTGTGTCGTGTCATTTCGTCCGCTCGAACAAATATGAAAAAGGGGAATACGGTTCGAACCCAATGAATTGGACAGCGCGACGACATCGTCCGATCCGGGATGACAAAGACTGACACTGCGTGTGCGGAGAGGCTGATGGCAACGATCCGGACTGACCTGGGCTACAATCTGCACGCCTGCCCCTTCGGCGTTCGGCGGCGCTGACGATGGAACTACGCAGCCAGTTGCGCCGAGCAGCCAGCCACTTCGCGTCCCGCGAGGCACTGGTGCACGGCGACCGTCGCTTCACGTTCGCCGGCGCCTGGTCGCGGGGCGTCCGCCTTGCCAATGCGCTGGCCGATACCGGCCTGCGGCCCGGCGACAAGATCGCGACGCTCGAGAAGAATTCGATCGAAGCCGCCGACATCTTTCTCGCGGCGGCCATCGGCAATTTCGTTCGCGTGCCGCTTTATGCCCGCAATCGCCGCGAATCCCATGCCCACATGATGCGCAGCACAGGTTGCCGGCTCGCGCTGGTCGATGCGGCGCTACGACCCGAAGTCGCTGGCTTGAACGAGGAACTACCGGACCTCGACCGGCTGATCGTGCGCGATGCGGACTACGAGCGCTGGCTCGACCAGGCATCAGACAGAGATCCCGATCCGGCAATCAAGCCCGACGACCTGTGCGTCATACGCCATACCGGCGGCACGACCGGCGCTCCGAAGGGGGTCGCGTACACGCACCGCAGTTGGATGACGATCTGCGCGGGCTTCCAAGCGGTCGGGCCACGACCGGACCCCGGGTCGACGGTACTGCACGTCGGCCCCTTGTCGCATGCGTCCGGATTCATGTTCTCGCCGTATTGGGCGATCGGTGGCCGCAACATCATGATGGACGCCTTCGATCCCGAGAGCTTTCTCGAGATTCTGGCACGCGAGAACGTCGGCTATGCCTTCGTTGCGCCAACCATGCTGAACGCGATCGTCCACCACGGCAATCCGCGAGGCCATGCCTTTCCCCAACTGAAATGCCTGCTCAGCGCCTCCGCGCCGGTGTCGGAAGCGACGCTACGCCGTTCCTGCACGATCTTCGGCGACGAGGTGCTGCACACCGCCTATGGCCAGACCGAGATCCTGCCCGTGACATCGCTTGGGCCGAAGGAATGGTTCGGCCAGACCGAGGGATCGACCCCGCTTCAGTCGGTCGGCCGCGCGATGCCCTTTGTCGATCTCGAGATACGCGATGCCGAAGGGCGCGCGCTGGGCCCCGACGAACCGGGCGAAATCGTTGCCCGGTTCGAGAACGGCCAGATGCAGGGGTTTTGGGATGATCCCGAGGAAACGTCGCGACGCATGGTCGACGGGTGGGTGAAGACCGGCGACATCGGCCGGGTCGACACCAACGGATTTCTTTACTTGCTGGATCGCGCAAACGACCTGATCGTCTCTGGCGGCTACAATATCTATCCGGCCGAGATCGAGAACGTCATTGCCGATCACCCGCTGGTGGTTGCCGCCGCCGTTTTCGGCATCCCGCACGAAAAATGGGGCGAAACCCCCCTGGCGGTGGTCGTCGTCGCACCGGACACGCAGATCTCCGAACAGGATATCATCGATCTGGTCAGTCAACGGCTGGGTTCGTTCAAAAAGCCTGCGCAGGTCGTCTTCACGACTGAGCCGCTGCCGCTGAGCAACGTCGGCAAGGTGCTGCGATCAAAACTTCGCGAGCCCTATTGGGCCGGCCACGCCAGTCGCATCTCCGGCGCGTGAGCGCTGTCCTGCCCGAAAATTCCGCGGAGCCACTCATGTCGTTCGAGAATATCACCGTAGAAACGCGCGGGCCCGCTTCTTGGGTGTACCTGAATCGGCCGCAGGCGCTAAACAGCCTCACGCTCGGGCTGGCGCACGACCTTGAGGCCGCTATCGAAGCGGCCGAAGCCGATCCGTCGGTGCGCACGTTCGTCATCAGCGGGGTCGGACGCGCCTTCTGCGCGGGTGCCGACCTGCGGGCGATCCGTGCCGGCGATACCCCTATCAGCACCGGTCTCGCGCATTTCCTCGGCGAGTTGGGCCGTGTGTTCACGCGGATCGAAGCATCGCGGCTGCCGAC